>NZ_JAEKIW010000011.1 GCF_016757965.1 Archaeoglobus neptunius
TTAAGGATGAGCATGCGATGGTGGGAACATCGAAGGCTCTGGAGGAGATAAGGAGGCAGAGGGGGTGGAGTGTGAGGGAGCTGAATGAGGAGCTGGACAGGAGGAAGAGGGTGCTGGAGTTTATGCTGTCCAATGGAATAAGAATGTTCAGGGACGTTTCCAATGTAATCCACGCATATCAGGTCAATCCCGAAAGAGCCATGAAATACCTCGGTGTGGATGAAATCTGAAGAACCTCGGCTTGGTTATTCTCTTTTATACCATAGACAACCGATTATATACTACAAAAATGGTAAAAGAGTGACTTATTTAGATTTTTGACTGATATATTCTCTGAGTGGAGATCAAAGGTTTAGAAGTTTTTTGCCACCACCATCATCAAACCCAATTTTATCCTTTCCTCGATTCCCCTGCAGATAGATTCTTTTAATGCCGTAAACATAATTTCGGTCAGTAAAAAGTGTATTCCATGAAAAAATTTATATAAGATTTTGACACCTTAATTATTGAAAGAATTGAACTTGGATGGAGGTGTGTATGGTGGAGCTTCCACTTGCTCCTGTAGAAAGGTTGCTGAGAAAGGCTGGAGCAACAAGAGTCAGCGAGGACGCCAAGGTTGAGCTGGCGAAGGCAATTGAAGAATACGCTTTGCAGATCGGAAAGAAAGCTTCTGAGCTGGCAAAACATGCTGGAAGAAAAACAGTTAAAGTGGAGGATATCAAGGTGGCACTGAGAGAGCTTTAAACTTTTCCCTTTTTTGATTTACATTTTTTATAATAGATCAATGGATGCGTGACTCTGCAGTTCGATATGCAGTTCTGATACGTCCGCATCGTGTCGCATGAAGGTGATATATACTCGGAACCCTTTCCCCTCTCACCTGCAATGTGCTCTACCTGGTACCTTGTTTTCTCCTCATCGAAATCGGGGGCAGACTTGAAAAGGGCGATTACTCCATCAACATCCATCCCGATGTTCAGCAGAAAGGAGGTGATGGCAAATCTGGCGGTGTGGGGAATGTTCATACCTCTTTTAAGCTCAGACAGTATTTCCTTCATGCAGGGTGGCAGACATTTCAGATCCACGTCACCAAGATCAAAATCAAACTTTTTTGCCTCTTTTGAAGCTTTTTTAGTCAGGTCCTCCACTGCAGAACGGACTTGCGGAACTACCGGAACCTTCTCGAAAAGCTTTGCCCTTAAAAGCTCTTCAATGATCCTCACAACTTCAAACTTTGAGGTTTCAACAAACCCGTGTCTCAGTCTCCTGTTCAGCAGCCTCCATCTGTCGTCCCTTATCCTGGATGATGCCCTAACGTAATCGGAAATGTGTACATTCCAGCCGTCAAGTTTGACCCCCATATCGATGGCAACGAGCCTCAAAACCAGCTCGTTTTTCTCCGCATCTTTCTTCAGCCATTCGGAGTAATAACTCGCCTCATTCACGGCATATCTCATTCTGACCCAATCATCCATTGCAGACACGATCATTCTCGATGCAATGTATGTCAGAAGAGACATTTTTGCCCTTGCCTGAAACCTCCTTACCGTTTCTTCTGGATAATCCAGTGTGCAGCTTTCGAAGCACCTCATGCAGAGGTCGCATTTCTCCATCCTGCCAATCTCAGTGCAATCATAGCAGTTTTCATCGCAACCCGCACAGAAGAACTCTGCCTCCTCCACAAACCTGTCTCTGTAAACTTTCCCATCAATAGAGTGGCCAACTATTTTTTTTGCCGCTTCAAGAGCATCGGGATGGTTTACGAGTTCTCCTTCAACATCGAAGGTGAAAACGTGTGATGAAATTTTCAAAAAGGGATATCTTGAAAGAATAGGTAAAAGAGGAAGATATTTCATCTGCTTGCTATTCTGCCTCTATTCTTGGTGCCAGAATATACTCTACCTTTACTCTTCCGCTAACGAGCTCGAATACCAGCCTAACCGGATAGTTAGTGCCAAGATGCACTGTCAGGAGATCGCCACTTCCGGCAACCTTGCAGAACTCCTTGAGATAGTCCACACTGAACATGCTCCTGGCCTCCCCACCATTGAACTCAATCAACTCGGTTTCCGTCATCTGGAAAACTATGCTGTCCACATCGCCTTTTGCTTCTATCCTGAATCCATCACGATCAGATCTGAAGACTACGTGATCACTGATTTTTTCTGCGGCAGCAATTGCCTTCTTGAATTCGCCTGCATCAAGCACAATTTTTGCCGGAAGCTCGAGCTCAGGAATCTTAGGTTCCTTCCTTATTGCAGAGGGATCGATCAATGCAACCTTGTACTCCACACTGCCGAATTTTATTTTCAGAGTGCTTTCATCTTCGACGTTAAGCTCAACAAGGTCCTTTGCGGATATAGATTTGCCTATATCGAAAACTCTGTCCATATCCACCCCGATAGTCTTTTCGTTTTCAATTTTGTAAACCTCAAAGCTGTCCTTCGGAACGTCCACAATGACCATGGCAACGTTCGCTGGGTCCACTGCACGAGAGTGAAAGCCCTTTTCGAGAAAATGGATTCTTGCTTCGCTGACAAGAGCCACAACAGCCCTCGTTATTGTCTTCAACATATCTCCGGTCATTATAACGTCTATCATCTCATCTTTTTTTAGGTGCGTTAATATTTAATTTTTTCTGCTCTCGTCTATTGTACCCCTCACACCCACCACGCATTTTGCAACTCCGGAGACACGAAGTATACTCAAATCGGATTAGATTTTTATAAACAGTGTGACAACCTAAAATATGCGGACATCATTCAGAATTTTCAGGATATCGGGGATAGACATCAATATACACATAAGTCTGGTCATTTTGCTCGCCTTGCTGGTCTACGCCTTTTATATCAGTCCCCCACCCTACGGTTTTGCCGATTTTGGCGAAATGAAGAGAATTCTTCTGTCTTTTTTCGCTGCAATAGCCCTTTTTGTGGCAATACTGATTCATGAGTTTGCCCACTCCATTTTCGCCCGGAAATTCGGAGTTAAAGTCAGGGCAATAATGCTGTTCATTTTCGGTGGAGTATCAATGATGGAAAGTATGCCCAAGAAACCACGAGAAGAGTTTATTGTGTCCATTGCAGGACCCGCCGCAAGCCTTTTAATCGCACTCATTTCATTTATCCTGTCCTTTATTCCGCTCAGGGAACTTTCAGCCTTCTTTACGCTGTTTACGTACTTCAATGTGATTCTCGCTGCATTCAACCTCATCCCAGCATTTCCCATGGACGGCGGAAGAGTTTTGAGGAGCTTTCTTGCAGACAGAAAGAGTTATGCCGAAGCTACAAGAATTGCCGCTGAAATAGGAAGAGCTCTTGCAGTTTTCATGGCCATATTTGGAATATTCTACAATCCGTGGCTAATCCTTATAGCTCTCTTTATCTACATCGGTGCAAGCGAGGAGGAAAGGATCGTTCTTCTCGAAAACGTACTGGGAAAGGTCAAGGTGAAAGACATAATGACCGAAAACGTTGTTTCTTTAACACCGGAGATGCGGGTTTCGGAAGTGATGACGCTGCTGCTCAAAAGCAAGCATTTGGGATACCCGGTAATAGATGATGATAAACTCGTGGGAATCGTCACCCTGCACGACATTATTAACGCCGATCCCAATACCAGGGTTGGAGAAGTTATGACAAAGGAAGTCATAACCGTCGAACCCAACAGGTCTGCCTTTGAAGCATTCAAAATAATGAGCGAGAGAAAAATAGGAAGACTGCCGGTTACTGAGAACGGAAAGATTGTGGGGATTGTTTCGAGAAGTGATCTGATGAGGGTGAAAGAAATTCTTGAGGCCCTGGAGGTGATGGGTTGGAAAAGAAGCTGATAATTGTGGGGACGGCCCACGTTTCAAAGAAGAGCGTTGAAGAAGTGGAGAGCATTATCGAAAATGAAAGGCCTGATGCGGTGGCCGTCGAACTCTGTCCGAGAAGGTACAGGGCTCTCGTTCACGGTGTGAAAGAGGAGATCCCCATTGCTGACGTGATAAGAAAAGGAAACGTTTTTTTGCTCCTTTTTCAGCTCGTTCTTTCCTACTTTCAGCGAAAGGTGGGAGAGGAATATGGTGTAAAACCCGGAGCAGAAATGCTTGCCGCAATTGAGAAGGCAGGGAGTATAGGTGCAGACGTCCTGCTTATTGATAGGGATATAGGCATAACCTTCAATCGATTCTGGCAGAATCTCACCCTTATTGAGAAAATAAAGCTTCTCTGGCATCTTCTGAAAAGCATGTTTGTTGGTGAAGATATCGATGTCGATGAAATGCTCGAGGAAGACGTGCTTGATGTTATGGTCAGGGAGTTTCGGAACATATCTCCCAGTGCGGCGAAGGTGCTCATAGACGAGAGAGACATGTACATGGCTGCAAACCTCCTCAACGCATTTTCAAAATACGACAAGGTCGTGGCAGTTGTTGGTGCGGGTCACAAAAAGGGAATAGAGAGGGCCTTGCAGACGCTTAAGGAAAAACCTGTCAATATCAGAGAGCTTGAGGAGGTCAAAAAAGGGAGAAATTTGTTAAAATATATTTCCGTATCCATTGCCGGACTGATAATGGGCACTTTCGTCCTTATAGCTCTGTCCCTCAACACAGAAGTGCTCGTTAAGGCCTTCATTTTCTGGTTCCTCATAAATGGAATCCTTGCTGCTGCTGGAGCTGCTCTGGCCAGAGCGCATCCTTTGTCAATAGCTGCAGCATTCCTCTCAGCCTGGCTCACATCGCTGAATCCACTGATTGCTGCTGGATGGGTTTCCGGAGCTGTGGAGGCATGGATAAGGAAACCAACAACGGAGGATTTTTCAAAACTTGTAGAGGCAGAATCATTCAGAGACATGATGAATAACAGATTTTTCAGAGTACTGATGGTCACGGCCCTGACAAACGTTGGTAGCATGATTGGTACGATCTATGGAGGGTGGTACATCCTTTCAACTTTTGGAATTGATGTTGCGAAGGTGATTGGAGAAAGGCTGTGGATATGAGGATTTCAATTCAGCCACTTGGCGATGTGGACAAAAGACTGATTTTCTCACTTGAAAAGGAGTTGAAGAGGAGATTCAGAGCAGAGGTTCATGTTCTCAATCCCACAGCACCGGCAAGAGAGTGTCTGAATTCTTTGAGGGGTCAGTTCAACTCCACCTGCCTTCTAAAAAGGCTTACCCCGTCAAGAATAACCCTTGGAGTTGTGGACTTAGACATTTACGCCGAAGGACTCAACTTTGTTTTCGGTGAGGCGGAGCTGTTCGGCAAAAGAGCTGTTGTATCGGTCTACAGACTGAAGAGCAATGATTCCAGGCTGACTGCAGAGAGGCTTGTTAAGGAGGCGGTGCATGAGATTGGACATGTGCTCGGTCTTCGCCACTGCAAAAACAGAAACTGTGTTATGAGCTTCTCCAACAATATATTTGACGTTGACAGAAAGGGCTCGGAGTTCTGCCGAAACTGTGCTATGCAGATAAAAAACTACCTGAAATCAGAAAAATGAGTCGAGACTCGTCTGCGATACCCCCTTCACATTAGCTTCGTTATAACCAAATCTTTCAAGAATCCGGAGCACCGAAGGTATGATCTGGTTGTCTATGTAATAGTCCTTATCGAGTCTCTTTACAATAATACCGCCTTTCGTCTTTATTTTCAGCTCCTCACCATCAAACTCCTCTATCAGGTCTACTGGATACGCTCTGTCCCCTACATTCCCGGAGCCTTTAACAATAACGTATCCTACCTTCGACGAAACGGGATATACTATCCCCATCTCCTTCGCCTTAAGTGCAGCCTTGACGTGGGCCTGCATGGACTCATATTTCGAAGGCTTCTTTGTCAGCCCTTTGTATATCACAACATCCTCGAGTTTTACGTTTCCGGACCTTATATCTGAGATTACATTCCTCACGTACGAAACGGCCTTGTCAGGATCTTTTTCTTTCAGTATAACCTCAATAACACGTCTCTGAACCTTCTTTGCCAGTTCGCACCAGTCTCCTCTTCTCACCTCAAGTCCCTTTACCACAATTCTGCCATCAGCGGTAAGTCCGGCATACCTCTTCTTTTCAACAAAGAAAACGGCTGAATAGTATTCGTCAACTTCAATCTGTATCGGAAGTTCATCGGAGAGTTTTTCAATCAGTTTTTCAACATCTGCCTTCATCGCTTCAGGATCAGCATTTTTTGTGACAAAAATACTGTCAGTATCACCATAAAGCACCCTGAATCCCATGCTTTCCGCTATTTTTGCCGACTTCTTTATGAAAAACCTTCCCCATGCAGTTGTTGCCTCTGCACACGGATGGCAGTACCACCTGGCCATGTTCCATCCCATGTAACCGTAAAATGAGTTCGTCAGAACCTTCAGCGTCTGCTGCTTGATGTCCAGCAGTCTGTAATCCGGGCTGTTGAAACTGAGCTTTTTCATCTCAGCCTTAATCTCTCTCCTTTTTTCTATGAGTGTCTTCAGTATTTTTTTGAAAAATCCATCAGGCGACTTTCTGAACCTGTGGCCTACCTCTGGTGCCGTATAGCAGTCTCCTCCGCACCCATATGTGTCTGGGCTTATATTGAACGCAATCATTATTGATGGATACATGCTTGCAAAATCCAGGCTGACCACATTTTCATGCAAACCCCTCTCAGGTTCCAGAACAAAGGCTCCTTCGTAGCTCTCAGCATGCTCTGGTGGGTTGGGTGCAATTTCACCGATCTTTTTTGCCTCACTCAGGAGAAGCCAGTCCACCTGTTTTCCCCTGCCCATTCTGGTTATATCGTCAACTGGCAATCTTATCATCTTTGAAAGCTCGTAGTGCATCGGCAGCAGCTCCTTTGCTATGAGGTACGTGTTTATGACGTCCTGCCTTGCATAGGTGATCACCTTATCCCTCTCACCCCTTGTCCAGTAGCGGTAGATATCCTTTGCTTCAATTTCGGCTATCTCAATTTTTGTTCCAAGGAAATCGGCAACATTCTCCAGTTTTTTGATTTTTATATCTGATATCCTAACAGCGATGTCATAGAGATCGACGTTCAATCTTCCCGTGATTTTCGGTCTTCCTCCTCTGAAAACAATTTTTGATCCATCCCTTCCCACGTTCAGATCAATCTTTAGCAAATCGGCCCTTTTCCGCAGATAAGGCCAGTCGAAGCCATCCTGATTGTAGCCCACTATGATGTCCGGATCCTCATCGCGAATCAGTTTTATGAAATTTCTCAGAATAGCTCTCTCATCCCCGGTCAAAATCGTTTCTCCATCCTCAGCCGTTTTCACCGATATGACAATGACCGGATCTTTTTCGGGCTCAGGCATTCCGAATGAGGAAAGCATCTCACAGTCAAAAACCAGAATTTTTAGGTCCGGAAATTCAACTTTCCTCCTCCTTCTCACATCCTCGACTTCATAGCTCCTTATTTTACTGTCGCTCAGCTCCTTCCCCTCCACGACAATACCATCCATGCAGGCCAGATCCATGTCTATCAGATACCTATAGGCAAACGGAATGTCTGCCTCTCTAACATCTCCAAACTGAGAGAAATACTCTCTGAGCTTTGGGACATGCTGGGGATGAGCTGCATAGATTACATAGCCGTCATACTCCTTACCAAGGCACTTTACTCGGGTTTTTTCATATGATTCGGGCCTGATAACTTCTTTCTTCGTCGTCACAACAGCATTTTCAACAACACTCTCATCAATACCGATAACATAAAAATACGGCCTGAAATTCTGATCATAAGCCACAAAAACGCCCTCATCATCCTTACACCAGAGTCTCACCACTGCCCTATCGTTTCTGGTAACATAATCTGCATCGATCAGCCAGCCTTCTCTGGATTCCATCGTTACTTCTTAGATTTCAAAGGATTTAAAGTTTGACTTATGGATGCACCTCCCTGAGTGACCAAAACTTTTAAAACTGCACGGGGATGTAGTAAAGAGCCGATGAATGATGATTTAAAGAAGGAGGTGATGACATGTACGTGAGGTTTGAAGTTCCTGAAGACATGCAGACGGAAGCTCTGAATCTTCTCGAAAAAGTCAGGGAAACTGGAAAAGTTAAAAAAGGGACTAATGAAACCACCAAAGCTGTGGAGAGAGGACTGGCCAAACTTGTGTATATTGCCACGGATGTAGACCCACCTGAAATCGTGGCCCATCTGCCGCTTCTCTGTGAGGAGAAAAACGTGCCATATGTCTACGTCAAGAGCAAAGACGAGCTGGGAAGAGCCGTAGGAATAGAAGTGCCCTGTGCATCAGCAGCCATATTGAACGAAGGGGAAATGAAAAAGGAGCTTTCAGGACTTGTTGAGAAAATAAAAGGTCTCCAGAAGTGAGGCGTAAATATAAGGTGATATTATGGCCGATGAAGAAGATATTCAGCCTGCCGAGGTTATAGAACTCGTGGGAAGGACAGGAATGCATGGAGAGGTGACTCAGGTAAAGGTAAGGGTTCTGGCAGGCGAGAACAAAGGCAGGGTGATAACGAGGAACATCTTCGGGCCTGTGAAGGTTGGAGACATCATAATGATTAAGGAAACGGCAAGAGAGGCCAGAAAACTTGCAGTGAGGTGAATGGATGGAGAAAAAGGTATGTTCATTTTGCGGTTATGATATTGAGCCGGGTACGGGTAAACTCTACGTCAGGAGAGATGGCAGGGTTTACTACTTCTGCTCCGGCAAATGTGAGAAGAACATGCTCAAACTGAAGAGAAAGGCACGAAAACTGAAGTGGACCAAGCACTACAGCAGGTGATCTCATGGAGAGAACTTTCGTGATGGTGAAACCTGATGGAGTACAGAGGGGTCTCGTTGGTGAGGTTGTCAGCAGACTTGAGAGAAAGGGGCTGAAGCTGGTCGGAATGAAGATGCTCTGGATAAAGAAGGAGCTTGCAGAGAACCATTATGCAGAGCACAAAGAGAAGCCGTTCTTCTCCGCACTTGTGGACTATATAACCAGCGGTCCCGTGGTGGCAATGGTTGTGGAGGGTCGAAACGCCATAAAGGTCGTGAGAAATCTTGTGGGCGCAACAAACCCTGCTGAGGCAGCAGTTGGAACGATAAGAGGAGATTTCGGCCTGGATGTCGGGAGAAATATCGTACACGCCTCAGACTCACCGGAATCTGCAGAAAGAGAGATTTCTCTGTTTTTCCGGGATGATGAGATTCTGGATTACGAGAGAGCTGATGAACCCTGGATTTACGAAGAGAAATGACAGAGAAGAAAGGAGTGGACAGACCCCTCAGGACACCCATAGTTGCTGTTTTGGGACATGTTGATCACGGTAAAACAACACTACTGGACAGAATCAGAAGATCGAGAGTTGTTGCGAAGGAGGCTGGTGGAATAACCCAGCACATCGGGGCAACGGAAGTCCCAATTGACGTCATCAAAAAAATATGCCGGGATATCTGGAAAGTTGATGTTAAAATTCCCGGCCTTCTTTTCATAGATACTCCCGGTCACAAGGCCTTCACGAACCTGAGGAGGAGGGGTGGGGCTCTAGCAGACCTCGCAGTCCTGATAGTCGACATAAACGAGGGGTTTAAGCCCCAGACTGAAGAGGCCCTGTCAATACTGAGAACGTTTAAAACCCCCTTTGTTGTTGCCGCAAACAAGATAGATAGGATTCCAGGATGGCAGAGCAACGAAGACATGCCATTCATGAAAAGCTACGCCATGCAGGAGGATTTTGCAAAACAGAATCTGGAAAACAGGATTTACAACCTTGTGGCCGAGCTCTACAAGTTCGGTTTCTCGGCAGACAGATTTGACAGAATATCTGACTTTACGAGGACGGTGGCCGTTGTACCAATTTCAGCCCTGAAAGGCGAGGGCATTCCCGAACTCCTTTTAATCCTTGTAGGTCTTGCCCAGAGATATCTGGAAAAGAATCTCCGCCTGCACATTGAAGGTAAGGCGAGAGGGACTGTTCTGGAGGTAAAGGAGGAAAGGGGGCTCGGCACCACCTGTGATGCGATACTCTACGACGGAACGTTGAAAGTCGGGGACAGAATAGCTATCGCCGGTAAAGACGAAGTTATCGTAACAAACATCAAGGCCATCCTCAAACCGCCACCCGTAAGAGAGATGAGAGTTGAGAGCAGGTTCCAGAACGTGAAAAGTGTCACGGCTGCAGCAGGTATAAAAATAGTCGCTCCAAACCTGGAAAATGTCCTCGCAGGAAGTGAGTTCGAGGTTGTTGAGAGCGAGGACGACATCAAAGCATTCGAGGAAAGGATAAAGAGAGAGTATGAAGAGATAGCGATAAGAACTGACGATGAGGGAATTGTGCTTAAAACAGACACACTCGGTTCTCTTGAGGCTCTTATAAACGAGCTGAGACTGGAGAACGTCCCAATCAAGAAGGCCGAAGTTGGAGATGTGGACAAAAGAGATGTCGTGGATGCATCCGCCAACAGAGACGAGCTGAACAAAGTTATTCTTGCTTTCAACGTAAAACTTCTGCCCGGGGTGGAGGAGGAGGCAAAGAAGTACACCGTGAGAATATTTTCAGACCAGATCATTTACTCACTTATTGAAAGATTCGTAAAGTGGAGAGAGGAGGAGAGGCTTGCAAGAGAAAGACAGAAGGTTGAGGCATTAATCAAGCCGGGGAAGATCAAGCTCATGAAAGAGTTTATTTTCAGGAGAAGCAAGCCTGCGATTGTTGGAGTTAAGGTACTGGCCGGAGAGCTGAAGAGGGGAGCCAATCTCATAAAACCCGACGGAACGAAGGTGGGTGCAGTGAGAACGATGCAGAAAGAGGGGAAGAACATAGCAATTGCCAGCGCAGGAGATGAAATAGCAATTGCGATTGAAGACGTGACCATCGGCAGGCAGCTTGAAGGGGACGAGGTTCTTTATGTTGACGTTCCGGAGAGGCATGCAAAGGTTATTGAGAGAGACCTTCTCGACTCTCTTGATGAAGAGACAAGAAAGACTTTTCTTGAATTTCTGGAAATTAAGAGAAAAAACAATCCGTTCTGGGGAAAGTAGCCCATGAAAGCAATTATTTTCACAAGCAGATACTGTCCTTACTGCAGATACTTTGAGAGAAACGTTGAGAAGCTCAGAGAAGAGATCGGAATTGCATTTGAGGTCGTGGATGTTGACAGAAATCCCGAACTTGCTGAAAGATACGACGTGACAATTCTGCCAACGCTCGTAATCGTGGAAAACGGAGAGGTTGTGGGCGGATTGATGGGCTATGCTGACTACCAAACTGCTCTTGAAGCGATAAAGGAGCAGATTTCAGCATTTTTTCAATCTAATCACGAAAACTGAACCCTTCGGTTTATTGTCCTCCACCCAGATTTTGCCCCCGTACCTTTCGATGATTTTTCTGACTATGAACAGCCCAAGCCCCGTCTGAGCGGTTTCACCGTATTTAAACCCTTCTTCAAATACCCTGTCTTTTATTTCGTCCGGTATTCCTCTTCCATAGTCGGCCACTCTTATCTCGCAGTAGTCGTCATACTCATTTACCGTTATATCGATTCTATCAGTTCCGCTGTGAATTTTTGCATTCTGTACAATATTCTCCACGACCGATCTCAATCCCTCGTCAGCCAGTGCCATACATCTTCCGTTTACCTTCACAGGAACATCAAAATCCCTGACCACATCCTCAATAATTTCATCCACACTTATGCACTTCAGCTCCCCCTTTTTTACCGCACTCTCAAAAGCTCTCATATTTCTTACTATATCAACAGCCCTTTCCACACTCTCGAGAGATTTTTCGGCGTATTCGAGCTGTCCTGTCTCTATCGCAGTTTCAAGATACCCAAGTGAAGACGTTAAAGCGTTTAGCACATCATGACGAAGAGTTCTGTTGATCAGCTCAAGCATCTCTGTGAGCTCTTCAAGCTTCTTTCTCTCTGCCTCAAGCTCTGTTATATCCACGTCAAAACTTAGCACGGCCTTTTTGCCTTTATACTCGATGGGGACAACCGTTCCATACAACCACCTGACATCTCCACCCTTGCTTAAGGCTCTGAAACGATACGGCCTGTCCGTCTCTCCCCTCAGCATTTTGATCGCATGTTCTCTCACTCCCTCTCTGTCATCACGGTGGACGATTTCAGATATGCTCTTCCCCACAATTTCCTCAATATCGTACCCCAGAACGCTTTCAAACGCACGATTGACCAGTGTGAATTTTTCATCCACGGTAATAAACTGGATTATGGGGGATGAGTTAAAAATCGTCCTGAACAATCTCTCACTCTCTCTGACCTGTTCCTCCAGTTTTTTTCTCTCGGTGATATCGAGAACTATTGCGATAATGGACTTCCTGCCCTTCCACAGCATTGCACTACCACTGACGAGGACACACCTCTCTTTACCATCCTTTCTGACTATCCTCAACTCATAAACAGGTCTTTCACCCCTCAGCCTCCTTTGCTGCATCTGTTCTGCCATCTCATGATAATCCGGATGTATCAGATCCCACACGGACTTACCGATAAGCTCCTCTCTACTGTAACCTGTGAGTCTTTCAGCCTCATCATTGGCGAATACTATCTTTCCGCCCTGGTGAACGATAATTCCAACCGGAGATACTTCGGCAAGTGTTCTGAATCGCCTTTCCCTTTCCTCAAGCTCTTTTTCCAGCTTAATCCTCTCAGTAATATCCCTCCCAACAACCACCTTTCCGGTTAACAGCCTGTAGCTCAGTAAGCTGTATACTCTCCCGTCAGCCTCACATACATCATCACTGCAGAGTTCTTCAAAGTTCTCTCCCAAAACCTCTCCAAAAATTTTCTTGGCAGTCTCATTCATCTCAACAACCCGCCCGTTATCGTCCAGAAATACGATAATGTCCGGTGACAGCTTCAGCAGATCCTCCCTCTCCATTGTGAGTACGATGTATCCAATTGTGTAATCCAGCTTCTCAAAAACTGGCTGAAAGATTTTCTGATATCTCCTGAGAATTTCATCATCTCTGCCAAGCCAGATTTTAACAGCTTTTCCTGAAAACACCAGCCTTTCAGTCGATTCGCCGTTTTCTGGAATTCTAATCTTCAGTTTCAGTGCAGGAACCTCTGCCCTAAATTGTTCAAAACCCATTCTTTTCAGGATTTCCCTACCCAGCTCAATCAGCAAGTTTTTCGGGTCTCTGGGGAATATCAGTGTCGAAATTTCGTAAAGAGCAGAAACCAGCTCATTCCTCTTTTCGTTCACCAACAATACCACCTTCTGTTATATAGGCTCATTTCATTTTCTATTTATCTATACACAATATATTACATTTTTGCTTAGTATATATAAACCAGATGCGATTGAATTAAATGCCGGGAGATCGTCATTCTATTTCCAGATACCGGGGTTGTGATCGTCTTTTTCCTCTGGAACATGTTGATGATTGTAATAATTACCTTTAGTATAATAATTATTATTACAATCATGAATATATTTTTAGAAAAATTTAAATATCAAATAGTGTAGGAATTTATGAGGTGATGGAAATGGAAAGGAAGGATGAGAGGAAAGAAGCGGAGAAAGTGTTTAAGAGTGTTAAGCTGTTTGGCAGCTAACGAAATAATTTTGCCCTATGTTTATCTTTTTGAAATATGGTAGTAAGCCAATAAATGTGGCGTACCCTCTTCCGCTTGTATCGTTTCTCGCCTTTTCGCTGAATCGAATGGACTGGTTCTCCTTTCTGGTATCGTACCTGTTCTCCTTTTCGTTCTTCACAGCAGCCAACCTGTGGAACCACATCAACGACGCTGAGGATGACGTGAAAGGTGGAGACGTGGACGCGAAATTTTTGATCGAGAACAGAAAAGAAGGAACAATTACGGCATTCCTTTTTTATCTGATCTCGTTTCTGCTGGTGCTGCTCTACTCCAGAGAACCCATCTCAATTCCATTTACACTAATCCTTATTTTTCTCACGTGGGTGTACTCCGACAGAGTATTTTTTGGAAGGCACATAAGGAGGCTGAAAGAGGACTACAGAACAGAGGTTCTCACATACCTCGTTGTATCCCCTCTATTTCCTGCTGTTATATGGGGCTTTTTCTCCCCTTTTTCAGAGGTGACCATAGCTTTCGTGGCGGTAACCTCGATGATCTACCTGTCAGCCGCCATACTGAAAGATATCAAAGACATCTCAGCAGATTCCATGGCAGGGTACAGGACGCTGGCCGTCGTTTTTCAACCCTCAACGTTGTTTAAGGTTTCGGCTGTTCTAAATATCATCGCAATTTCTTCTGTTGTTATATTCTCCATCGAAAGGATATTGCCAAAATCAACATGCCTTACTGGAGCTATGCTGGTACCCGTTTTATTTTCGGTGTTAAGAATCAGATCGTCAGGATGGAGATTTACACAAGACACACTTCCATTTCTAAAGATTTACACTCTCACATATCCGACATCTCTCGCACTACTGAGCTTTATCTCTATTCTTGTGATGAGCTGATTTCAAAAGTTTAAACTTAAAGTGGACAGAGTTGCATTAGTGAATATCCCATCCTCAACTTCGCTCATGCAGTTTTTCTTTAGTAGGCCAGTATATGAAGGATGTGAACTAATCACTCCAAAACTTTGAGTTTTGTCTACCACTTTAACAATTTGATCCTCAAACATCAGCATAATATTCTGATCAAGAACAACAAAACTGGTGCTCTCCAGCTCATTAATAACCCTACTTATTCCACCCTTCAATACCTCACCAACAAACACTGCCTCTGAGAAAAAAACATCGAGATCAAAAAGCGATGGATAAAACTTCACATCGTAGTCCATCAAACCCAGATATGACGAACCGAAATTCTGTCTGCTTATAAACAGAATTCCGTAAGGAGTTGCTCCAAAAAACCTACCTTTTTCAATATCCCTTTCCAGATTTTCTTTCATCATGATGTTGTACTTCCTCAAAAAGTCCTTCACCTTCATCCCATTTATGCTCGAGATTGCAATTCCCTTTTTTTCCACAAAAACTTCATCAATATACTGAAATTCCTGCTTCAAAATTTCTTTCGTCTCCTCAAGACTTCCGCCCCTCTCAGGCAAAAAGTCCGTATAACGAACCTTAAAGTCCCTGTTGAAAGACAGGTTGACAATTCCTCTGCCAAGTTTTCGTCCATTAACGGCTATCTGTGGTTTTCCAATCCCTATGTTAAGAGGAAAAATGTTCAAAGCCACAGCCTTGCTGCCATCATCTCTGAAAGGTCTGAGAATGGTATTCATTGGATATATTATCTCCTCATAAATTCTGGACGCCTTATCAATATCTGTTGTTAATTTAAGCCTCAGTGCGCCGGATATAAAAGAGAACATACTCTCTACATAAAAGATGGGATAAATCAACATGTTAAACTTTCCCTTTCTTGTCGATCTGAGTTTTTCTACGACTTCGCTGGCCTTTCCCCTGAATACACCTATGCTGCATTCAATATCGGTGAACATGCAGAGACAGCCTCTCGTCCAGACGCCATCAGGCGTGATAAAACCCTCCACCGGAACGCTGACCGTGTCAAAATTAAACTTAAATTTATCGTATCTTTTTTGTAAGCTTTCGGTCAGAAAGAGTATCGCAAGAGTTGGTTCAATTCCTGCAGACCTCATTTTTTGTTCTATTTCCTCAAAGGCCTTTCTGGGATCGTTTTTGAGAGTATAAGCAAATTCTATCATACCATTCTCCTCAAAGTTTCCGTGTCAACCCTCAGTTTATAAAGCGAGGTCTCGTCAGAGGTGCCCACAACAAGAATAAGCCCTCCCGAGAGAGGACGAAACAGAATCCCCTCACCCCCGAGTCTGAATTCGACGCTATCAAGCCTGTCCTCCATGATCTGCCTTGATACCACGTCTATTTGCCTTTCCATCCACTCGACAACCGGTATATACTTCCTGTCCTTGATGTGAGTTACGAGGGGTGTGCCGTCTATTGTATAAATCGCAGCAAACATTATCGACTCGTCCGATTCGAAAGGTTCGATTATGCGTCTCAACCTTTCGACCATGCAACTCTCCGCTTTATTTTTTCCACATCCTCTCTTGTGAGTGCTCCCCTTCTGCAAAGATCTCTGATTTTTTCCATAGCAATTTCCGGTAAGTCCAGTTCTTCAACTTCAAATCCCTCCCCTCTACGTTCATCCACTACAATCCCCACCCCATTTATGATGTAAAACGGATAAACGCCTTCACCATGCCACGACATCCTGTGCTTTAGAACCCTGAGGGTTCTGCTGTAGGGCCCACCGTAGCCCGTATACTTTAAATTGATGATGCTATCCGCAAGAAAAACAACAATTTCCTCCGACCTGTACACAGGCTCCTCAACGGTTATCAGAGCTGTTCCATTTGCCTTCAAATTTTTAAGGAACCAGTTCAAATTTTTCCTCTCTTTGCTGTCCATATCCACTACAATGGGGGAGATTGAATCAACAACTATTCTATCATACCTGAGAACGTTTTTCAGCAAATTCGGGACATCTTCCTGGGAAAGCATCTCCACCTCAAGCTGTCCGTTTTCCAGATAACCGGACAGATCCCAGTACATTGAAGCCGCAAGTCTCAGAAAATCATCCGCATCGAGATCGGGGGAGGCATACAGGCATCTATTCCCGTTTTCAAGTCCTTCGAGGATGAAGTTCATGCAAAATATCGTTTTACCGCTACCCGGTCCCCCCAATACAGCGTTTACTGTATTTTCGATGAATCCCCCTCCAAGGATTTTGTCGAGTCCGTAGATGCCACTCATAATCCTTCGATTCATTATAATAATTAGCTCGAAACCAGTATAAATAAATTTTTCAGAAAAACACTGTTACAGAAAAGGAGAGGCCAATTTCTATTCCATATACTAGCAATTCTCTCACTTCCTCTCTGGATTTTGTCCGTTTTTCCAAATTTTTGAGACTACAGAGACTTTGTAAATTTAAATATAAGCTCTAAAATACTACTTGCTAATACGGACTTCCTGCTCTGGCTTTTATGAAAAATACATGCCAAAAGCAGTCAAGATAGTATTATAAACACTATCACAAGCTATGTGTCATGAAGAAGCTATTTGTTGTTTTCGCCCTGGTGGTGGCAATATCACTGCTGGGCTGTGCACAGCAGGCCGAAAAGAAACCGGTAGAGGAAAAAGCGATAACGATTGGTGTTACAGACAAAATTACCGACCTCGACCCAGCAAATGCTTACGATTTCTACACCTGGGAGGTTCTGAACAACGTAATGGGCGGTCTGATGCGGTACAAACCCGGAACAACCGAGCTTGAGCCGTATCTCGCCGAAAGCTATGAAGTGAGTGACAACGGGCTGGTTTACACATTCCACCTGAGGAAGGACCTGAAATTTGCAGATGGTACCCCGTGCAAGGCACAGGATGTCGTGAGAAGTATAAAGAGAGTCATGGAAATACAGGGTGACCCATCGTGGCTCGTTACCGACTTTGTGAAGAACGTGGAGGCTGTTGACGACTACACTGTAAAGTTCACCCTCAAGAAGCCAGCATCATACTTCCTGGCATTGCTGGCCACACCACCGTACTTCCCGGTTCATCCGGCATACAAGGAAAAAGAGATCGACACAGACCAGACCGCAGGAGGCGTCGGGCCGTACAAGATAGTGGAGTGGAAGAGAGACCAGGAACTCATCCTCGAGGCCAATCCGTACTTCTTTGGTGACAAGCCCAAAACTGAAAGAATCATTGTGAGGTTCTACAAAGATGCAACCACGCTGAGACTTGCGATTGAAAAGGGAGAAATAGACATAGCATGGAGAACCCTTACGCCCATTGACATAGAATCTCTGAAGGCAAATCCGAACCTCAAGGTCATAGAGGCTCCTGGTGGTTTTATAAGATATCTGGTTCTCAACGGCAATAACAATACCGACTATCCAACAAAGGATGTCAGAGTTAGGAAGGCAATCGCTGCAGCTATCGACAGACCGGACATTGTCCAGAGAGTGTACAGAGGAACGGTTGAGCCACTCTACTCACTGGTACCAATCGGAATGTGGAGCCACATTGACGTCTTCAAGGACATGTATGGAGACGGAAATATCGATCTGGCAAAGCAGTATCTGAAAGAGGCGGGATACAGCGAGGACAACAAGCTGAAGCTCGAACTCTGGTGGACCCCAACGCACTACGGAGATACCGAGAAGGACCTCGCTCAGGTGCTCAAGGAGCAGCTTGAAAAGACGGGAATGATTGAGGTCGATCTCAAGAGTGCTGAATGGTCAACCTACGTCGATTATGCCAGAAAGGGTGCAATGATGGCTTCGCTCTTCGGCTGGTATCCAGACTACCTCGACCCCGATGACTACACAGCGCCATTCCTGAAGAGCACGGCAAACAACTGGCTTGGCTACCCGTACAGCGACGAGAAGATGGATCAACTGATTGAGAAGGCTTCGGTTGCAACATCCCATGACGAGAGAGTACAGCTTTACAAGCAGATTCAGCAGAAACTCGGAGAGGATGCCCCCATAATCCCGCTGATCCAGGGTAAGCTGACCATCGTTGCCAAGAAGAACATAGAGGGTATAACGCTGGATCCAACAATGATATTCAGATACTACCTCATATACGAGGTTTAAATTTTTTATTTTTTGTTGTAATTATAATCTGCAAACTACCGTCCAATATCCCGTAAAAATTATATGCTTCAAAAAACGGAAGTCTTCATGGAGGAAAATCTCTTTGTTTCCGCCGGTCTCTTTATCATCCTCGCTCTGGTTCTGATACTGCCATTCAGGGTAAAAAAAGTTGAAGAGAATCTCGAACCATTTTTCCTTATTATGGGTATTGCGGCGGTAACAGTGAGCGGCCTCTGGAGCTACAAACTCGTTATCGAGGCCCTTGAAACCCCTCTAAAAATTTCCGAGTTTGCCGGTATCCCCATCGGCATATTTCAGGTTGTCCTGATTGTTGGTCTGCTGATTCATTTTTTTAACAGGCAGGTATACTCCTTTCTTGTGGCCGTTCTCAGAAGGCTCGGGATCAAGGTTTTTGCCTTTCTCGTTATCGTCATTTTCGGTCTGCTTTCAAGCATAATGTCTGTGATAGTTTCAGCCGTGATTCTGGCGGAGATTGCCCTTGTCGTTCCTCTCGAAAGGCACAAAAAAATTGAGTTCGTCGTGATTGCCTGTTTTGCTGTGGGACTTGGCGCTGCGCTAACTCCCGTAGGTGAGCCGCTTTCAACAATCGTCGTCAAAAAGCTGAATGAGGAGTTCTTCTATCTTGTGGACCTTGTTGGTAAGTACATAATCCCTTCAGTAGTTGTTCTTGGTATCTACGGTGCTTTTAGAACTGGAAGCGCTTCTGTGGAAAACATAGAGGTTCCAGAATACGTTGAATCAATAAGAACAGTCATAATAAGAGCCATAAGGGTTTACGTATTCATAGCTGCACTCGTTCTGCTTGGTGAAGGGTTCACGCCAATTATTGACTGGTACATCTCAAAAATACCTCCTGAGATAATATACTGGGTGAACATGGTCTCAGCAATTCTCGATAACGCAACGCTTGCAGCAGCCGAAATAGGTCCTCAACTCACTGAACTTCAAATAAAAGGCGCACTGATGGGATTGATCATCTCAGGAGGTATGCTCATACCCGGGAATATACCGAATATTGTTGCTGCTGGCAGATTGAGAATATCGATGGGAGAATGGGCAAGAATCGGCGTTCCCCTGGGTTTGCTGCTCATGGCAGTGTTCTTCGGGATCATCTACATAATCCAGATCTAACAGCACAAAATTTAAATTTGAGTTTAAACAACTTCCCCAATATGGCGGTCAAGATAATTAGATGCCCTTCATGTGGGGAAGAAATCGAAATTACCGACTTATATGAGGGTGTGGAGATCCAATGCAGTCTCTGCAACTCGATAATGGTCTACCAAGAGGGGCGACTTCTCCTGCTGGATACCAACGAGGAATATGAACTGGACGACCTAGAAAGCTACGAGGAGGATATGTTCGATGAATACTCTGAATTCGAAGATGAAGATGATTATTACTACGAAGACGAGTACTGATTAAATATTATCTGCTTCCTTATATATTTAGCTGGGATTTCTCTGGCGAGCGCTATCAACTCATTCGCTTTTATTATTCTAATACCCTCTTCTCTTGCTTTTTTTGCATCAACCTCAAGAACTATGGGCGTGTCTGTTCTGAGACTTGCTACTTCCCTGCTCTTCTCAATTGTTGTGGAGAGATGGACAAATTTCTGATTCACGGGTTTTATTCCAATTTCCATCATTCTCTGAGCCTCTTCCTCGCTGGTTCCATAGTAAAGCAAATCCTCATCAGCTTCAGGCATATCATTCAGCTCCACATCCACACTGTGACCGTATCTCGCCCTGATTTTATCATCCCTCAGCTCGTATCTTTGCTTTTCGTCACTGTAGACAAGTGCCTTGATTATCCAGATGTTGGCCCACCGGTATCTTCTCCTCACAACTCTGGCAAGCGATTCAAGATTTACCCACCCGTTTTCATCCATATTCAATCCGAACTTATCGGGAAAGTGCCTCAGAAGGCCTGAAACGAATCTACCAAGCTTCTCGACTCTTTCTTTACTGAGAATCAGCTCTCCTCTTTCTCCACACCCACACTTCTCACCTCTGTAAAATCCATGCTCGGGACAGAATCTTATTTCCTCCATCTTTTCACCACCCTGAGTGCGAGCAGCATTGCAATCGCCCCTATGGCCGTGCAGGTTTCAAGGCTGACTCCTTGCTGAGTTATATCAAGGTGATACCTTGCAGATTTTAAGATGTTCGATGGCAATCCTTTCCTGCCAAGACCTATTAAAAATGTTGCTGAATTGAGACTTTTTAAAAGTTCGAGATCCATATTCTTTTTTGGGTCGGGTTTTGACGTTGTTGCAATGCTGACTCCAAAATGGGCCGGAATTTTTTCAACAAGATGAAGTTTACCTTCTTCAGCCAAACCTAGCAGGTATTTCCCCCCATTTCCGATGGTAGTATATTCGGCAACCTCCTCCGCAACCTCTTCGGGTTTTTTCCAGAATGGGAAGTCGAGAAGGGCAAGATGCATGTTGAACGCATAACAAAGGGGGGCCGCCCTGGCTATGCTCCTCAGGTGAATTTCGTGTTTTTTAAGCTTATCATATGTATTAACAAGACATATGACTATCATCTTCTGAATTTGACCTTTTTACCGGAGATTCTAATCACTCCAGCCTTTTCAAGAGATCTGAGCATTATTTCAAAAACCTCCTCTGCATCAACGTAAACGTCGGCATCAAATTCCTTCGAGTCCTCAATAACACCCACGGCATAGTTTTTCAGCTCTTCAATGTCGTTTGTTTCATCGATACCCGCAATGAGGTTCATCAATACCCTTGATGCCGCATCTACAACAGCTCCCTCCATCCCATGTATCTCAGCCCCGCCCCTTATGGCACTTAACACATCCACACTGATTTCGTATGAGGGTACAAAGTCGAGGTAGTAAACCTTTTCGCAGCCCTCCGCCCAATCATCAAGCTCAATGATTATTTCAGGGTCTTCAGGAAGATTGCCTTGGATATATTCACCCACCTCTATTCCGTTTGCCTTGAGGAAGCCATATACGGACGAAAGCAGCAGTGAAAGTTTCATCATAGCATCAACTGCATCAACAAGCTCATCATCGGTAATTTCGTCACTTCTGGCCTTTTCAACAATTTCAAACTCCTCTGGCATCGCTCTTTTTAAAAATTCTCTCTCGAACGCCTCAACCTCCATTCCATTCCTAATTAGCTCTCTGATTATATCCGCATATCTCTTCCACTCCTGCGCTTCCTCATATTCTTCAAGCTCACCAAGTTTGCCTTTAAGCAGATATTTCTCCGTTAAATCCCATTCCACATACTCCTTTACCTCAACCCTAACTCCTGCATTTCTCAGCTTTGATGCCATCTCCATTGCAAGTTCCCTGTCAGGATAACTGCCAACTCTGAGCCACATACTTCGCTAAATCTCTCTCGCAGTATTTACATTATTCGGAAAAAGTGATATATCATTTCCAGCCCATTCAAATTATGTTCGATCTGTCGGAGAGGATGGAAAAAATTCCTCCCTATCTTTTCGCCGAAATCGATGCAATGAAGAAAAAAAAGATCCAGGAAGGTGTAAAGGTAATAGATCTGGGCGTTGGGGATCCTGATCTTCCAACTCCGCAACACATAGTGGAGGCGATGAAGGCGGCAGTGGAGAAGGTAGAAAGACAGAAGTACCCGAGCTACGAAGGGATGCTGAGCTTCAGAGAGAGTGCTGCCAGTTTTTACAAGAGGAGAAAAGGCGTAAAGCTCGATCCGGAAAAGGAGATTGTAGCGCTTATAGGCTCAAAGGAAGGAATAGCGCATCTGCCCCTTGCCTTCGTAAATGATGGAGACTACGTTCTCGTTCCGGAACCTGGGTACCCTGTCTACTATTCCTCCACACTTCTTGCAGACGGTATCCCCTATGAAATGCCGCTGAAGGAGGAAAACGGTTTTCTTCCAGATCTGCAGTCAATTCCCGATGATGTCGCAAGAAAGGCGAAAATAATGTTTCTGAACTACCCGAACAACCCGACTGCAGCGGTTGCAACAAAAGAGTTTATCAGGGAGGCAATAGACTACTGCATCGATAACAGAATAATACTGGCCCATGACGCTGCTTACAGCGAAATTACGTTTGATGGTTACACAGCACCTAGTTTTCTGGAGTTTGACAACGCATTCGAAGTAACAGTTGAATTTAACTCCCTGTCCAAAACATACAACATGACGGGATGGAGAATTGGCTTTGCATGTGGAAATGATGAAATTCTCTCGGGTCTTCTCAAGGTTAAAACCAATGTTGACAGCGGTGTTTTTGAGGCCGTACAGGAGGCTGCCATCGCTGCTATGGACGGGCCGGATAGTGTTATCGACAGAAATTGCGAAATTTACAGGAAAAGGAGGGACTTGCTCATTGACGGTTTGAGGAGCATTGGTATCAAAGCGAAAAAGCCCCTTGCCACCTTCTATGTCTGGGCAAGGGTAAATGGTAAAAGTGTGGACTTCGTCAAGAATCTCATTGATAAAGCAGGAATTGTGGCAACGCCCGGTATCGGCTTTGGGAAATCCGGGGAGGGCTATGTTAGATTTGCCCTTACACGAGACGAGAGCACAATAAAAGAGGCTGTTGAGAGATTAAATAAATTTATTACATAAATAATCTTATCTTTTCTAAATGAAAAACTTTAAATTTCCCGAGCTAGCTCAAAGCACAAATGCTGAAAGTTGCAGATGCCGTCTTAGAACTGGACAGGAAAGGGAAAATCCTCAGAATCGATTCCGAGTTTGCCAGAAAACTTGGCTACAGAGAGGATGAACTTAAAAAAGCAAGCATTTTTGCCCTTATAACTGAAGGGCTGAAACCATTTGTATTAAAAGCACTTGAAAAAGGTGGAGAGTTCCCGATTATCGGAAAGGACGGGAAACTGCAAACGGTAAATGCAGTCATCAGCGAAGACAGGGTTAGCATCTACGACGTTTCGACAATTCCTGAAACGATCAAAACAATATATCGTGGTGTCTGGGATTTCTACTACGGTCTGATGTTCGTGGACGAGAAAAAGAGGATTATAGTCGCCAATGATACTTTCTACAAAAAAACAGGACTCAGCAAATCAATTGAGGGGAAAAAACTGGATGAAGTTTTTGGAGAGTATGGCGATGGCTTCGATCTTCTGGTTGAGAGGGGTAGCGGAGAGTTCAGGGTCGAGGTTAACGGAAAGGTATTCGAGATAAGGGCAAAGATTAGAGAAATCAACATCTGCGGAAAGAGAATCTTTGAGATTTTAATGCGCACTTTAGATGAAGAAAGGCTGCGAAATCTTGAGAAAACTTTTGAGGGAGTAGAGCATCCGGTTATAGCGAAAATTGCAGACCGGATCAGATGTCTCAATTCCGCTGCAAGGGAAGTTTTTGTGGACTGCAGAGAGGTCTTTGAGCTTGTTAGTGGAAGAATCACAGGCAGTATAAAGATCAGCACCACGGATGGGGAAAAAGAGTACACGTTTTTGAAAATACCGGCCTCTGAAGAGATATACGTTTTTATTGATGTCACTATGAGGAATGAGTTAATCAAAAAGCTTGAGGAAGAGCTGAAAAACTACAGAATAACCTTCGAAAACTCCCTCGACGCAATACTCATCGTGGACGTTTCAGGAAAGGTTCTCATGGCCAACTCTGCGGTAAGCCTGCACGGTTACAAACCTGAAGAGGTTACAGGCAGGAACATTTTTGATTTCATTCCGGGAGAGTATGTCGAATTCGTTCGAAAAAACATTGAAGAGGGTCGAAAAGACGGCAAGCACAGAAGACTGGAAATACAGATTAAGAATAAATTTGGGGATAGGAAGTGGGTTGAGGTTGTAGGTTCAGCCATAAAAAATAGCGAAGGAGAGGTAGTTGGGGCTGTGCTCATTTTAAGAGACATAACAGCGAGAAGGGAACTGGAGGCAAAGTTGAAGGAAAGTGAGGAGCTTTACAGGACTCTGGCGGAGAACTCGCATACCGGGATATACGTGGTTCAGGACGGTGAAGTTGTGTACATGAATAAGGCCGCAAAGGAGTACTCCGGATACACGCTTGAGGAGCTGAGGGGAGACAGATACCTGAGAGTGTTTGAAGAAAAGTACAGGGAAGACGTGAAGAAAACAATAGAGAGAGTACTGAAAGGTAACACCGAATCGGTTTTCACGAAATACATCACAAAGAACGGGGAAAAGAGATATGCAAGACTTCTGCTAACCCCCATTGTATACAAAGGGAGGCCTGCCGTTCTCGGCAACTTTATCGATATGACCGCAGTGGTTCAGGCGGAAAAAGAACTCATGGAGAGGGAGGAGCTTTACAGGACTCTGGCGGAGAACTCGCATACCGGGATATACATCATACAGAACGACAGGATAGTCTACGCCAATAACAGGATGAAGGAAATTATAGGCTACACGGTTGAAGAACTCAATTCACTCGAACATCCCTACAAAATTCTGCATCCCGACTACTACGAACTGGCCATTAACAGGTACAGAGCGAGAGAAGAAGGTAAGAAAGTTCCTGAAAGCTATGAGGTCAAAGTTATAAGCAAGAGCGGCGAGGAAAAGTGGATCAAGGTTCTGGCAAGCAGGATCAAATACAAGGGTAAACCGGCCGTTATGGTGAATATAGCAGATATAACAGATATAAAGGAGAATGAAGAAATGTTGAAAAGGGTAAACAATTTGCTGAAGATCGCCGGTGAGATAAGCAGATCTATTTCTCAGGAGAAGTCCGAATTCAGAATACTGGCAGCATTGAAATCACTGGAAAATGCAGGCCTGAAGGTTGCTGTTTATTACAACGAGGGAGGAATGATTCCGATTTTGGTGCCAAAAGCTGAATTTGACTGGGATGGACTTGTAAGGCTTCATCAAAACGCAAAGGCTAACGTCAGAATCATGGAGGACGGTAAGGACATCCTTGTGCTCCCGCTTAGTAACGGAGACCGAAGCTATGGACTTATAATCCTGATGTCAGAAGAGGGTTTCTCAGATGAAGAAGTTGGTATTCTCTCATCCTTGGCCAGAGATGTGGTATTCTCCATCAGATCGCTGAAGATTGAGAAAGAAAAGGAGGCTGCGTTCAAGGTTATAATGGACAACCTCAACCAGTTTGAATATCTTGCAGACAAACTCAGAAATCCGCTGGCAATCATTAAAGGCTATATTGAGGTCAGAGATGAATTTGAATTCGACGAGTTTGCCAGAAAAGTTGAGGAGCAAGCGGACAGAATCGAAGAGATACTGGACGAACTCCGGGCTAGGGAAATTGCAACTTACGAGATGAAAAAGATCCTTGAAAGTTAACAATTTTTTTAATCTCAGCGAAGTTTGTCTTTCCATGGAGATATACAACACACTCACCCGAAAACTGGAAAGCATTGAGAGGAAGGATGAGATCAGGATGTATGTGTGCGGAATTACCGCTTACGATTATTCTCATATAGGACATGCCAGAAGTGCGGTTTTTTTCGACACGTTTCGAAGATTTCTTGAATTTCTCGGATATCGGGTTATCTACGTTCAGAATTTTACAGATGTCGATGACAAAATAATAAAGAGGGCCGTTAAGGAGGGCAAAACCCAGAAGGAAATTGCGGAAAAATACATAGCCGAGTACATGAAGGACGTTCAGGAGCTCAACGTGAGGAGAGCAACATATCACCCAAAAGTCACCGATCACATCCCGGACATAATTGATTTCGTTGGCAGGCTGCTTGAAATGGGGCATGCATACGAAGTTGATGGTGATATCTACTTCCATGTTCCCTCATTCAGTCATTATGGCGAGCTTTCAAAACAATCTCTCGAAGAGCTTAACAGGCACAGAATTGAGCCCGACGAAAGGAAGAAAGATGTGAAGGACTTTGCACTCTGGAAAGCCGCAAAGGACGAGGACATTCTGGCCAAAGCTGTTTTCGACTCGCCGTGGGGCAAGGGCAGACCCGGTTGGCACATTGAATGCTCCGTGATGGCGGCAAAGTACCTTGGCGTTCCGTTCGACATCCACGGAGGGGGAAAGGACCTGATATTTCCACATCACGAAAACGAGAGGGCGCAGAGCTACGCACTGTACGGAGTTGAACCTGTAAGAATTTGGGTGCACAATGATTTTGTGATGATCAGGGGGGAGAAAATGAGCAAGAGTCTGGGAAACATAGTAAAAATCAGAGATATTCTCAAAAGATACAGCGGAGAAGTTTTGAGGTACTTTCTGCTGACCGCCCACTACCGCAGCCCTCTCGATTACAGTGAAGAGGCAATAGAGAGAGCAAAAAAGGCGTACGAGTACCTCCGCACGGCCCTGCTGAACGTTGATATGGAGATTGCATACCTCAAAACATTTGGGGACAGAGAATCAAAAGTTGAAGTTGCCGAGGTTGAGAAGTACATGAAGGATTTTGTGGATGCTATGGAACACGACCTCAACACCCCCAGGGCAATTGCAATACTCCACACCACGGCCAATTTCGCAAATAAGGTTGTCTACACCGCATCACTTTCGCAGCTTGAGGAGATATTCAGCACCTTCAAAACCATGTCCGGCATTCTTGGCATATTCGAAAAATGGAAAAGGGTACCGGAGCTGGGCAATGAAGATAAAAACAGGATCATTGAGAGAGAAAAGGCGAGAACGAAGAGAAACTTTGATCTGGCAGACAGAATCAGAGACGAATTCACGGAGAAAGGTATCATTCTTATTGATACGCCCAAAGGAACGAGGTGGAGGTGGAAATGAACAGGCCCGGACACATTGGGGCTACACTCCTTCTCCTGTCCCCGTTTATCCCCAGAATTGGAACCGAATTTGTGGTGCTGGCCGCAGCCTTCTCCCTCCTGCCAGACATAGACATACTGCTGAGGGTTAAACACAGAGAGTACACCCACAACATCACATTCGGTGTGATAATGACGCTCACAGCCTTTTTCGCCTTCAAACACACGAAAATTCCTCCATTACTATCCCTCGCAATTTTTACTGCTGTGATCATACACATTCTGGTCGATGCGTTAACAATGCAAAAATTCCCGCCATTCTATCCTTTTTCAAAGAAACGAGTGGCTTTTAGAGTATTCAGGAGTGATAATCCGGCTGTAAACGGAGCGTCATTTGTCCTCGGTTCACTTGCGTTCGTATACTTTGCGGGTGGTGGTTATGGCTGGTGGTGAAGGTGTTTTTACCCTTGATGTCGGATCGGGAACGCAGGATTTCATGTTCTTTGTAGAGGAGAACATCAGAAACTGCCCGAAGGCAATCCTTCCCTCGCCAACAAAAATGATTGCAAGAAGAATTGACGGAACTGAAGGGGATGTCTTTCTTCACGGTTACACGATGGGAGGTGGAGCGATAACCTTTGCAGTCAAGAGGCACCTTCAGAGATTCAGAGTTTACGCAACTGAAAGATCCGCCCTTACCTTCTCTGACGATCTCGATGAGGTGAGGAAAATGGGCGTGATCATAGGGGAACCCGAAGGCGAGGTCGAGAAAATAGAGACGAAGGATGTGGATATGCCCTTCTTCTCCGAGTTCATATCAAAGATGGGATATGAGATGCCGGATAAGTACGTAATAGCCGTCCAGGATCACGGATTTTCCCCCCGCATCAGCAACAGGATTTTCAGGTTCAGAATGTTCGAAACACTCCTGAAAAAAGATCCTGCAATGGAAAGCTTTCTCTTCGAGGCTTCGGAGGTGCCGAAGGAATTTAACAGGATGAGTGATGCTGTCAGGAGTGTGCTTGACTTCGTGGAGGGTGAAGTGTACGCTGTTGACACTGTCTTTGCAGCAATTGCAGGATGTGCATTATCTGTTAAAAAGTTTCCCGCCCTGATAGTAAATTTCGGAAACTCCCATACGACGGCGGCAGTGGTGGACAGGAACTTCGAGATAAAGGCTCTGCTTGAACACCACACCTTCGTGCTTAAGAAAAAGGGTGCTGAATACATCCAGGATCTTCTGGAAAAATTTGTAAAAGGAGAAGTTGACAACGAATATATCCTGAGTGACAACGGACATGGCTGCTATATCAGTCAGGTCGTGGATATTGCCGATTATGTGTGTACAGGACCAAACGCGCATCTTTCCCCTTTCAGAGAGGTCGAGGGGGATCCGATGGTCGTCGGAAATTTGGGTATGATGCATCTGCTTAAAAGAAAAATCAGCCACTGAGCACTTTTTCACCTGAAGGCAGGGTGTACTCCTTTAACGCCCTACTCGTTAACCTGAATTTTACTCTTGATGCTGACTCGGCAAATCTGGAGAGTTTCTCTGCATCGAGGGTAACGACAATATCGTTTTCCCCTGCATCTTCTATCAGGAAATTCAGCTCAACTTCGATCTCAGAGAGCTCAAAGGTTGGTACAGAAAAGTGTTTCAACAGTTCATCCTTCTCGTACTCCTTCTTTATACTCGCAGCCTCAATATCGATTATCCTTTTTGCATTCAATGCCGCAAGAGCTATTCCCGAAGTCAGCGTCTTGAGTGTGAGTTTTGGTGGACCCTTCAGCTCCGGTTCCTTAACACTCCTTATACCCTTTCTGGGAGTTTTTCTCATGGTTATCACTCCTCCGCACTGATATTCTGGGAGTTCGCCAGCACCGTAATCATTCTTGCGATGCCCTCCGGTATGTCTGATCTTCTGGCTTTTATCTTTAAATGCAGTTCTCCACTCACATCCACTCTCGAAGTCAGCCTGCCTGCATATACTGCATAAATCGGAACAGCTCCTTTCTCAGCAGATGGTCCTGCTGCCACAACCTTTGCATCAAACTCGATTTCCGCCTCATCAACACTGATATATGGTATGGGGACAAGGGTAACTAACGGAACGCCGATTCTCTGCTCAACCTGCTTCACTTTTCCGGAATCAGGGTCAAGAAATGCCTGCTGATAGGCCACTACCACAGACTTCGGTACGACCTTTTCTCCGTCCTCTTCCATCAGGCTGAAAAGAAAATTTACTGTGGCTTTTGCCGACTCACTCTGAGCATCAACCACTGCCTTCAATGGTGACGCTATTATCTGCTCCAGCAGCAGGGCAAAGTTGGCGGACAACAAAGTCCTCACCAAAGCAGCTATCTTAGCCTGAACCTGAAGCAGATGAGGCTGGTGCTATACTTTCCTTCAACAAACTGAGAAGCGTTCTCAACCCCTCCGGCATTTCATCCTGGACAGCATTTACTGTGATATCAAGTTCAGAACTTCTGTCCACCTGAGATCTGGATTCTTTCTTAAACCCGTAGGAGGCTGTTAGCTTTACACTTCCCCATCCCCACCCAGCTTTAGCTGTTAGCTGGCTTGAGAAGTCGTGTGATGTTTTATCCTGCGCTGCCGTTTTTATCGTAAAGTTGAAATGAATTGTCATGTCCTTGATTCTGATGAATGGGACTGGTAGAATTGCAAGTAGTGGCGCCTCAACCGTGGTGTCCGTTTCAACGATGTCTCCCGTATCCGGATCAAGTTCCTTTCTTTTGAACTTGAAGGTTACAGACCTAACGTTTCCGTCTTCATCAAGGCCTACTTCCTGCACAAACCTTGCCGTGGTCATAGCGGCATAGGCCTGAGCCTTTACCGCTGCCTCCAGTGGTTTGCCAATCAAACTCTCAATTGGCAGAGCTGCGAGCTCTGCAGGTATATTTGCACCCACCATTTAAACCACCTTTTTGAATTAGATTGCAAATTGCTGTCAACTAGTCTATATTTAAATTTTTCTAATTTTACTCGAAACTTTTCAAAATTCTCCGCCTGATTATCTCAAAATTTTTACGGTTTATCTCAAATTTATACCTTCTTATCAAATTTTTTTCAAGTTTTATTCCAAATTTTTTCAGATATACAGTGAACTGGGTAAGGTTGGAAGGTCTTTTCTTCAATCTGGCTCTCTCAAAATCGATGAAGTACACGCCCCCATCCACAATTATGTGCTTACCTGGGTGGTTCATTTCCTGTTTCTCAATTCCGAGCACGTCCAGAATAAAGCAGCACTCAAGGCATCGATCCACCACTTTTCGTCCGATACACTCTCCTATTCTCCTCCCCCCAAGACGCTGCATTGTTACTTTCAGGCCGTCAAAGTCCACGAAATAGAGCTCGGGAACAAAGCCAAAAGGTTGCAGGAGCGTCAAAAATTTGACCTCTTTAAGAAAATTGTACCGGTATTTCTCCTCAAAAACCTTAACGGCATAGGTGTCAAAAAGATAAACCACGGAGTGTTTACCCTTTCGCAATTCTGACAATTTTGGACACCCTGTCCGCATCGACTCTCCCGCCATTCTTGATATAGCTCCCGACTATCACCCCATCACAAAACCTGAGGATCCTGCTGGCGTTTTCTGCATTCACCCCACTGCCAGCAAGAACAGGCATTTTGACAGATTCCTTAACCAGTTTCAGATCGTTCAGATCTATTTCCCTTCCAGTTGCCTTTCCAGTGACGATCAGGGCATCTGCAAGACTCCTCTCGGCATTGATGCAGTAGTCCTCAAGAGGGACCGTGTGGACAGCATGTTTCACGGCAACATCTGCAAAAATCATTGCTCTGCAGTCTATCATCCTTTTATACCTCATAATTCCGCCACAATCACCTTCAAGAATGCCTTCAGGGGAAATCGATGAGAAGAATAACTGGTTCACCCTGACAAAGTCTGCATTTACAGCCTTTGCTACCGCAAGAGCAGCAACTGCATCATTTCTCAAAACATTGATCCCGAGACCTATCGACACATCCTTTTTGACCTCACAGGCTATTGCACTCATCGCCGCCACAACTTCCTTTCCAACCTCTTTAACGAACGGTTTATCTCCGTAATTTTCAAGAATGAGCGCATCTGCTCCCCCCTCCTCAACAGCCCGGGCATCGATCAAAGCCTTTTCGATAACCTCTTCCAGATCGGTGAACTCCGGAGATCCGGGAAGGGGGAGAAGGTGAACAACACCGATTACCGCCTTTTCCATACGACCTCATCCCCATACCTGATTTCAACTATTCTGTGATGGGGGATGGCAGCTCCAGAACTGAGATACAGAAACATGTGACCGATCTTCTGAATGTCATCACCCCGGATCTCTGAGAAACCCCTGGGACGATCTATATAAATTATCCTCACTTTTGAAAAATCCAGTTCGGGATGCCATTTGAACCTGTTCAGAACGTCTCTGGTATTACAATTCCTCATTTTTCGCTATCTCAATTAACTGGCCTTTCAAATTAAGTCTGAGAGATCGTTTGGCTATCGCCCTGAGAAACAGCGGGTCTAGATTCAGGTTTTTGGTTATATAAGGAATGGACGTTCTTCCCGCCATTATCTCACTCTCTATTTTTCTTACGTATTCCTCAACCTCACCGTCGGTCATAAAAACAACTTCAAGAACTTTGTTCAGATCCTTCAGGGAGATATAGAAATTTGCACTCACATGCGTGTAGCTAACGTGGTATTCTTTCTCCGGTTTCCCACCGGGGTCTGATGGCATTCGCCACTTGGCCTCGAGCATCCCTGCATTTTTCAGTATCTTCAACGCATCCTCATAACCCTCCCCAAACATATCATTAAGCTCTTCCGCCGTGTGCCAACCCTCAAGAAGAGCAGAATAAACTTTCCTGTAAGTTTCTGTCGACAGCAGATGAAATATCGGTATCAGCTCCACAACATCGTTGACGAGTTTGGCCCTTTTAACCATCGAGTTCCTCTTTACCCCACGTCAATTATATTTTTCTATCTCTGAATTTATCTAAATTTAAAAATCGTGAAATTTTTTTGAAAGTCCCACAACACCTCCAACAACGATGAGGGCGGGGCTCATGAAGTCGTTTTCACGTCCTGCCAGATCTTTTACCGTCGAGAAGGTAATCCTCTGATCTTCGAAACTCCCCCTCTCAATGACTGCAACATCCGTTTCAGGACCCACTCCGGACCTCATTAAATTCAGGGCAACCTCCCTTGCCGTACATCCACCCATCAGTATTACAAGGGTGCCTTCTTTCCACAGATCCTTTATCCTCCCCGAATCCCTGCCGCTTACAACCAAAAACCCGAAACTCTTTTCAGGATGTGTGAGCGAAATGTTCGAGCATGCAGGAGCGCCATTGACCGAACTCACACCGGGAACAACCTCAAATGGTATGCTGTGCCGATGCAGAAATTCCATCTCCTCCATCAATCTTCCAAAAACACCCGGGTCGCCACCTTTCAACCTGACAATGGTCTTGCCCTCATCGGCATACCTTTTCATCAATCTGTTGATTTCCTGTTGTCTCTTTTCCCCTCTCTCTCCCCTCTCCTTACCCACATATACAATCTCTTTACCCTTCAAACTGCGAAGGAAGTCCTCAATTTCTTCCCCAACCAGACGGTCATAAAGGATGACGTCAGCTTCCCTGATTAGCCTGTACGCCTTGATCGTCAAAAGCTCAAAATTACCCGGGCCAGCACCGACTATGTAAACTTTCCCTACCACGTGGTTAAATTCGCAAAAGAATTAAAAAACTTCTTGGTTAATGAAAAAATACATAATTGTTTTAGGCCGTCCTCAAAAGCCACAGAGACGGTAAAATTCGAAATTCTTATATATTGTTTCAAAAGACTGCTGTTTGGATTATAGGAGGTGAAGTAATGTCAGAAACTCCTTTGCTTGATGAGTTGGAAAAAGGGCCTTGGCCAAGTTTTGTAAAGGAAATAAAGAAGACGGCAGAGATGATAGAAAAAGCTGCTGCTGAGGGCAAGGATGTAAAGATGCCAAAAGGAGCAAGCGGGCTGCTCAAACAGCTTGAAATCTCATACAAGGACAAGAAGACCCACTGGAAACATGGAGGTATCGTATCAGTTGTGGGTTACGGTGGTGGAGTCATCGGAAGGTATTCCGACCTCGGCGAACAGATACCTGAGGTCGAGCACTTCCACACAATGCGTATAAATCAGCCATCCGGATGGTTCTACTCAACCAAAGCTCTCAGAGGCCTGTGTGACGTATGGGAGAAGTGGGGAAGCGGTGTCACGAATTTCCATGGATCGACTGGAGACATAATCTTCCTCGGAACCAGGAGTGAATACCTGCAGCCCTGCTTTGAAGACCTCGGTAAACTTGAGATTCCATTCGACATTGGAGGCAGTGGATCAGACCTCAGAACCCCATCAGCCTGCATGGGTCCTGCTCTCTGTGAATTTGCATGCTACGACACTCTGGAACTCTGCTATGACCTCACAATGGCATATCAGGACGAGCTCCACAGGCCAATGTGGCCGTATAAATTCAAGATAAAGTGCTCAGGCTGTCCGAACGATTGTGTAGCTGCAAAGGCAAGATCAGACTTTGCGATTATCGGAACATGGAAAGATGAAATTAAGATCGATCAGGAGGCTGTGAAAGAGTACGCCCAGTGGATGGACATTGAAAACGAGATCGTAAAGCTCTGTCCCACGGGAGCGATCAAGTGGGATGGCAAGGAGCTTACAATCGACAACAAGAACTGTGTCAGATGTATGCACTGTATAAACAAGATGCCCAAAGCTCTCAAACCAGGAGACGAGAGGGGAGCCACAGTCCTCATAGGCGGTAAAGCACCGTTCGTTGAAGGAGCCGTTATAGGATGGGTGGCAATTCCATTCATTGAGGTTAAAAAACCATACGACGAAATAAAAGAGATTCTTGAGGCAATCTGGGACTGGTGGGACGAAGAGGGCAAGTTCAGAGAGAGAGTTGGAGAGATGATATGGAGAAAGGGAATGAAGGAGTTCCTCAAGGTAATCGGCAAGGATGCAGATGTCAGGATGGTCAAGGCACCCAGAAACAACCCGTTCATGTTCTTCGAGCAGGAGGAATTGAAGCATTCAGCGTATATTGAAGAGTTGAAAAAGAGGGGGTTGTTCTAAATGGTAGTTGAAGGTGTTAAAACGGATTTTGGTCCACCATACTACAAGGACCTGCTCCACCCGGTTATTGCCAAAAACTACGGTAAGTGGAAGTATCACGAGGTTGTGAAGCCAGGAGTCATCAAGAGAGTTGCCGAAAGCGGAGATACGATATATGTTGTAAGATTTGGAACCCCCAGATTGCTCAGCATCTACACCGTCAGAGAGCTTTGTGATATCGCCGACAAATACTCAGACGGCTACCTCAGATGGACAAGCAGAAACAACGTGGAGTTTTTCGTTACAGACGAGAGCAAGATTGACGACCTGATAAACGAAGTTCAGGAAAAGGTCGGATTCCCATGCGGCGGTACCTGGGACGCTTCAAAGGGAGAATACGGACTTACAAACATCGTCCACACCCAGGGCTGGATACACTGCCACACTCCGGCTATTGACGCTTCCGGTATCGTCAAAGCCGTGATGGACGAGCTGTACGAGTACTTCACAGAACACAAGCTCCCCGCACTCTGCAGAATCAGCCTTGCATGCTGCGCAAACATGTGTGGAGCCGTCCATGCCTCAGATATCGCTATCGTCGGAATCCACAGAACCCCGCCCATGCCTGACGACGATGCCATCAGGAGAACGTGTGAGATTCCCTCCACAGTTGCAGCATGCCCAACAGGAGCTCTCAAGCCAGATATGAAGAACAAGACAATCAAGGTTGACGTTGAGAAGTGCATGTACTGCGGTAACTGCTACACAATGTGTCCTGGAATGCCGCTGTTCGACCCAGAAAACGATGGTGCCGCAATAATGGTCGGTGGAAAGCTCTCTGATGCAAGGAGGGCACCTGAGCTGTCCAAGGTCGTTGTGCCATGGGTTCCAAATGAACCGCCAAGATGGCCAACCCTCGTCAAGTACGTCAAGCAGATCTTAGAAGCATGGGCAGCAAATGCTAACAAGCACGAGAGGCTCATTGAGTGGGTGGACAGAATTGGCTGGGAGAGATTCTTTGAGATCACCGGACTTGAGTTCACGCAGCACCTGATCGACGACTACAGAATTACACCGTACTTCTACAGCGAGTTCAGAGCATCGACACAGTTCAGATGGTAGAGTTTATAAACACAGTTCCCAATTTTTTTACGGTGACCTAAAATGGCCGATTACACAGAAGAAGATAGAAAGAAGGTTTTGGAGCAGCTCGGTAAGAAAACCTGGAAAATCCCGGAGCTTGCCAAGATACTCAAAATGGACAAAAAGGTAGTGAAGAAAATAGTGCAGGATTTGATTAACGAGGGAGTCGCTGCTTACTGGTCTTCCGGCTCAACAACGTACGTCTCAACCAAAGAACATATAGATGAGCTTGAAAAGAGAAGGGCTGAAGGTTAACTCCTTTTTATTATTTTATGGGTAAATCCAGAAAAGATATCTTCAGGCAATATTTCTGGCTTAATCCGGTTTTCTTTCTCGAACTTTCAAGAATTGAGTGTGGGCTAGCCAGATGTGTTATCCCACAGCAGGTTTTTCAGGTTAACCCAGTAACGCTTGAAGAGTTGAATTTTACCTACAGATGTTTTTTAAATGAAGAAATTGATGTTTCGGAGCTGTTTCACCGTTCTGAGGTGCTCGAAAAAAGATTGGCAGAGGAAATAGCTGAGGACAACATCGCCAGCGTGGCGAAAGAAATGGGTTTTAAAATACAGCCCACGATTATCTTTGTGAACAGAATTCTGAGTCATCCTGTCCTATCCCCTGACGTGCAGTTCTACGTGGCAAAGGAGTTCGACAAACAGAGAATAAAAAATGTCGAGAAGAAAATTTTGAGCGGAAAAATGGAAAGGGAAAAGGGCAGGGAAAGACTGATCGTGCTGGAGGGCAGAATGCTCGGATACCCAGATTGCTGCATTAGTGGCTACCTTGAGGGCAAAAAAGGGTTACCTGCAGAAAGCAGAATTATCACAGAGTGTGTGGAATGCGGGACATTCCGATTGCTTTTAGACAGCATTGTCAGGTCAGAAATCATTTCCTTTCCGCAGTTCTTCACCTCAAACTTCTACCCGTGCAGCATAGAATGTGAACAGGCAATCGAAGTGGGGAGGAGCATCGAGAGCTGGCTTGAGTCAAAGGAGTATATAGACGCTTTCAGGATAAGGACTATGGCAAATGCCCTCTACCTGCTTGTCACAGCCCACAAAGCCTCGAAAACTGAGGGTGGTTTTGGAAAAAGGTTACAGGAGTATTTCTCTTCCCTGTCAGCGCAGGAGGTTGAAATCGTTAAGGCTGCTGAAAATGTCATTATAAATATTACACCATTCACAAATATTTTAATCTCAAGAATTGTTGGCGGTCTTTCAGAAAAAGAAAAATCCGCAGAAAATCAAAAAAATTAAATACTTCACTTTAACCCTACAAATGGATTCTGGAGGTGATGCTAAATGGCTGAAATAAATGTTGACCAGGACAAATGCAGTGGATGTGGAGAATGCATTTCCGTTTGCCCCGGAGGAGTTTTTGAGTTCAACGACGACGGAAAGAGCTACCCTGCAAACCCTGATGAGTGTCAGGAGTGCTGCTCCTGCGTAGAGGTCTGCCCTGAGGGAGCAATTACAGTGGACGTCTGCGAGTAAACTTCCTCCAACTTTTTTTCTATTTCTTTCACGACCCGCTCCACGCCCTCTCCGGAAATTGCAGAATAAGAAATCCTGTCTCCAAGACTGTGCATGTCCGCCTTGCTGTAAACCTCTATTGTTGGACGCTTGAAATAAGTCCTGATTTCCCCAAGAAGAGAGAGCTGCTTTTCCAGTGCATATCCACATGTTTCCGTGGGGTCGATAACGAATAGTATCACATCTGCAAGATGCTTGAGGGCCAAAACTGCCCTCCTCTCTATTCTGTTTCTTTTGCTTAAAGGTCTGTCAAGCAAACCGGGAGTGTCAATAATCTGAACCCTTCTTCCCCCAAAATCGGAGAATCCAACGTTTATTTTCTTTGTGGTGAAGGGGTAGCTCGCAACTTCTGGTTTGACAGTGGAAATAATGGAAACAAGACTGGATTTGCCGACATTGGGATATCCGGCCACCACAACTGTTGGAATATCGAGCAGCAGAGGAATTTCCCTCATTCTGTTTTTTGCATCATTCAGAAACCTGAGCTCATCATCGATCTGCTCTATAATGGAAGCAACTCTTCCATAAGTTGCCCTGACGACCACTGAAGGGTTTTTACCCCCCTTAATCTCTCTCACGCCTTTGCTGATTACTCTCTGTATCATCCCATCCGCCCATTTTAGAGCCGCCAAGGCCTTTTTCAGATTTCGTATACCAACGACTACATCAACCATCTCTCTGTAAAACTCGGGAAGATTCTCATAACTGGGGTGAGACGTTATGATTTTTTTAAAATAGTCCCTTGAAACGTTTGAAATCGTCGAAAGCTTGTTTAATGCCTTCTCCTTGGGAGTTCTGCCCTCTGCTCTTGCTGCCCTTCTGAATACCTTATCTACCAGTTCATCCGCCGTTAGAACTGTTGGAAGCTTTTTGAAATCCTGCATCTGATTTTATACAGCCCTGCTGTTATTTACTTTTTCCTTGCGATTATCATGCTAGCCTCCCCGAACTCATGGACATCTAGAACATCAAAACCCCTTCTGCTCAGTTCTCTCAGATACATCTCAAGGTGGAGGTCTTTGCTGAACGTGTACTTCTTCTCAGCTTTTTCTATTTCACCAAAAGTCCATAAATTCCACTCCAGATCCATCAGATCTATTTTTTCATTCCTGTTCTTAAAATACTGCTTGTTTACGTACAGTCCTCCTGAATTCATTGCATCCCTTATCTTATCGATCATCCAGACATTTTTGCCACTCGGATTGTATGATGAGAACACGATATCGTACCCCTCTCCGATGTCATCAACAAAGAAGTCTCCGGCAATAAATTTCACTCTCTCTCCACCATATTTTCTAACATACTCTCTTGCCCTTTCCACCACCTCAGGAAGATCGAAAACGACTGCTGTAAGTCTGGCGTTGAGCTTTGTGAACGCTATCGAATACAGACCATGTCCCCCGCCAAGATCGAGCAATCGCCTTGCACGTCTGAACTCTTCATACTCCGCCACAATTCTAACAGTCCTCTGCAGCTCTCCAAGGAGTGCATTTTCTGCCATTGAGTGGATAACCAGATCTGAGAAGAATTTGCTCCTCTCCACCCTAACCGGCCCATCTCTAATAATTTCGGCAAGTTTTGTCCACTGTTCAAGATCTGAAAACTGCTTTCCTAGAAATCTAAGCTGAGAGTAAGGCGAGTCAGACGTCAGGAACGGTTTGAATGTTTCTGAAAGTTCGTACATACCATCCTTGCTCTCCACCAGTCCCAGATTCGCAAGGCAGTCAAGTACAAGCTTTACAAGTTTTTCATGACCTATCTTCGATGCTACCTCTTCCGCAGTTTTTGGGCTGCTCAGCATATCAAAAATGCCCAGCTCAATTGCCGCCCTCAGCAACTGGATCTTCCTGAACCCATCACTCCACTCGTTAATTGTTTTTTCAAAATACTCTGCATGTTCGGGAATCTCGAACATAAAAGTCACCCCGGAATTATCAGCGTTTTCCCATTCACCCTCACAACCTCGGCCTCTATACCATAAACGGCCTCTATGTTATCTCTTGTGAGAATCTCTGTACCACCTTCAGCGTAGATCCTGCCGTCTTTCATCATAAGAATTCTGTCAGCGTAGAGGGATGCAAGGTTGAGATCATGCATCGTTGCTATCACCGAGATTTTACTTTCCCGGGCAATTTTTCTAACGAGTTTCAGAATTTCTATCTGGTTTTTGACGTCGAGATTATTTGTTGGCTCATCAAGAAGCAAAATTTTTGGTTTCTGTGCCAGAGCCCTTGCTATCATAACTTTCTGCAGCTCTCCTCCACTCAGCTCATTTATCCTCCTAAATGCAAGTTTTTCGAGTTCCAGTAATGATATTATCTCCTCCACAATTCTGTAATCCTTCTCGCTGGGACCGAATCCCATGTGGGGCTTTCTTCCAAGAAGTATCACATCAAAAACCGTCAAAAAGGCAGTATCACTTCTCTGAGATACATAAGCAAGTTTTTTTGCCAGCTCCCTTCCGGAAAGACCTTCCATACCATCAATCAGGATTGAACCCTCTGCTTTCAAAATTCCCGCTATACATCTCAGAAGGGTTGTCTTACCACTACCATTAGGCCCCACAATAAAAACAACTTCACCTCCATCAACCTGAAAGCTCAGACCCCTCAGAACAGATTCCGTGTTGTATGAGAAGCTAATATTCCTGACAGCTATCATCTCTTCACCTCCACCCTCTCAAAAGAAGATAGATAAATGCCGGGGCGCCTATAAAAGCCGTCACAATCCCTACAGGTATCATTACCGGCAGTAAAATCGATCTACCGAAGGTATCAGCTATTAGCAGGAACGTTGCACCAAAAGCCGTGCTGAGCGGGATGAGACGCCTGTAATCTCCAGTAATTGAAATCCTTATTGAGTGGGGAGCAACAAGACCAACAAAACCAACAATTCCGGTAAACGAAACACAGACTGCAGTCAGGAAGGAGGCAAGAAGGAGACTTTCGAGTCTGACTCTCTGACAGTTGACGCCAAGAGATGTGGCGGTTTCGTCACTTAGAGTGAGAGCATTGTAGTCCATGCGTCTCAGCATGAAGTAAAACATACATACAGAAGTGGCGGAAAAGATCAAAAATATCTCATTCCAGTTTGTTCTCCCCATATCTCCAAATGTCCAGAAAACGACAGATGCGACTTTCACATCATCTGTGAAGTACTGCATGAGCATTGTTGAGGCCTGAAACAGCGAGGCCATTGCAACTCCTGCCAGAATCATCGCTTCAGGACTCATATCTCTCAGCCTGGCCAGCAGGAGAATTACAAATACACTTATCAGCGATCCGAGGAACGCAAAAAGGGGAACAAGATACGGATTCAGTATAGTTATGCTTTCACCAGTCCTGTGCAGCATCCCTGCCCCGAGGTAGATTATTGCGAATGCGGCACCGAAAGCCGCACCCTGTGATATACCGAGCGTAAACGGAGAAGCAAGAGGATTCCTCAGGATACACTGCATCACCGCACCGCTGACAGCGAGGCTTGCCCCAACCAGCAGAGCTGTTATCACTCTAGGCAGCCTTATGTTCCATATAACGGTTGAGGTTCCCGTCAAAAGAGACTCCAGAACCTCCGCAGGAGACAGTCTGTAAGGTCCTATACAAAGCGATGCCAGAGTTGAAAAAATAAGCAATGCTGCTATGATGATTTCCGCATTTCCCGGCCTTTTACTGTACTCAATCATACGAACTTGCCGGATATATTCACGAATCCGCCGTAGTATTTTTCCATCTCAGCATAGAGTTTCTTGCCTACAAAGAACTCGAAGATTTCATCGGCCTTCTTTGCAGGATCCAGGTCTGCAAAGCGGTCTGGATACAGAACCTTGCCAATGTAGTATGCATCGGCTATTGCAGTTTCTATATTCGTGGTGTAGTAGTTGAAAGGCAGGATTCCGTAGATCTTCCCATTTTTGAATGCCTTGAGAGACCTGTACACATCAGCATTCTTCTTGTAGTCCGTTATGACCAGATGAAGATTGCTCTCGTCAATGAAAATAATGTCAGGATTCCACTCAAGGAGTTGTTCTTTGTCAATAAAGAAAGCCCCGCTTCTCTTCGCCTCACATGCCACATTTCTGGCTTTTACAGCCATGAATGGCGGAAAGTTGCACTGCGTTGACTCGATCCCATGTCCCCCCTTAAATCCTAATGCTCCGATAAAAACCGTGGGTTTTTCATTATCCGGTATGCCTTCAACCCTTCTGGTCAGATCGCTGTATGCTGATTCCACGAAATTTATTATCTCCTCGGCCCTTTTCTCCTTCCCGAGAATCTTACCGGCCAGTCTCAGTGAGTCGTATATTTCTTTGGCCCTAAAGTTTCCAAGCTCCCCGTAGCTCAAAACCACAACCGGAATTCCTGTCTGTTCCTGCAGAGAGTTTGCAGCACTCGCATCCATGTAGCATGCAAAGATTACATCCGGTTTAACCGCAACTATCGCTTCCGGGTTGGGTGTTGGACTCGGCCCACCCTTGCCCACGACTGGCAGTTCAGCAAATTCCGGATGCGCCATTCTGTACGGTCTTCCCATGGGAGACCACATGGTTTCCGAATCCTCCACACCCACAACCATATCGGAGGCGTTGAGGTAGACTATCAGCCTCAATGCACCAGGACCTAACGCAACCACCCTCTCAACTTTCTTTGGTACCTCCACCTCTCTCCCTAACAGATCCACCACTTTAACCGTTTCAGCTTTTGTTTCGGACTTTTGAGCGCATCCCGCTACCAGAGATGCAAGAACGAGAAGAACGAGAAGAAATGCAATTTTCCTCATTCTCTCACCCCCAGAATCATGTCAACGAGACCCTTCGCATCACCCACAAGCGGGATCTCCTCTCCAAAAAGGCAGGCTCTGTAAATCTCGTCACTCTGACGAATGTAGACATCAGCCTCAATCAGCCCACAGGTGTTGTCATCAACCTTGTTTGCAACCTTTATTACCCTCTTGCCCAGCCTGTTTCCCATCTCTGCTATTTTCTCCGCAAGTTTTACCGCCTCATAACTGGGCTCAATTACAACCACTATGGTATCGCAGCCAGCCTCAACACTTCTGCCAAAGTGTTCTATCCCAGCATCTGTATCAACCACAACGAACTCGTTTTCCCCAAGCTTTAGAGACTCAAGGAACTCCCTTGCAACAGCACCCATTGGACAGGCACATCCTTCACCAAAATCGTGAATTTTTCCAATTGCCATAACAGCAATCCCATTCCTCTTCTCCACGAACTCCTCCGGCAGGTTGTCAAGGGACACTTCTCCCAAGATTCGGTAATCCCAGTCTCCGGACTGAATGGACTTAAACAGAGTTTCCCTTACCTTTTCCTTTCCTCCAAGCCAGTCCATAAAGTCTCTAGGCTGTTTAACTCCAAGATTCCTATGAATACCAAAATTTGACTCGTCAGCATCGATAACAAGTACCTTTCCACCCCTCGATGCCAGTTCCTTTGCCAGAAGAGCGGAGACCACACTCTTCCCGCACCCACCTTTACCGCATACGAGTATCTTCATTCAGTAAAGGTTTCACATTAAGTTTTAAAACTTTTTCAATTTATGTTACTAAGAATTTAAAACAAATAAATTTAGTATTAAAAAGTTAAAAATTACATACAACTTTCACGCTATTTTCTCAGCCCAAGTCTCCTCAAAACCTGTGTCGCTCTTTCCTGCCCATAGAATTCGTAAACCCCACCTTTACTACCCGGTTTTACTGCAGGATCCCCAAGATAACCCGCATCAACAAGCTGTACAAGGAGCTTGGGTGGTGCCCATTTCGGATCTTTGGTTGCGTCAAACATGGCTTCATAAATCCTCAATCTTGTATCCAGTCCGACAAGATCACCGGTCTCAATGGGGCCCATTGAATAACCATAACCCAGCATCATGCCGATATCTATGTCCTGAGGAGTTGCCACACCTTCCTGCAGCATCATCATTGCCTCCTTGCCCAGCAACAGTCCGAGACGTGAGGTTGCAAAACCGGGCGAATCATTAACGACTATGGGAACCTTTCCCAGCCCGATAAACCACTCCTTTATCTCCACAACCAGTTTTTCATCACTCAAAAGTCCTTTGACAAGTTCAACCAACTTCTGGACCTGGACAGGATTGAAAAAGTGGATACCCAGAAACTTTCCTGGATTTGTGACTGCTGAAGAGAGTTTCGTAATGCTTATGGATGATGTGTTCGAACCTATAACTGCATCTCCCGCAATAGCATCAATCTCCTTCAGAACTTTCAGCTTGAGGTCTGCATTCTCAAAAACAGCCTCAATTACCAGATCACAGTCTGCCAGCACAGAATAGTCGGTCGATGTGGCTATTCGCCCCAGAACTGCATTCATCTCATCCTCTTTCATCTTCCCTCGTTCAACCAGCCTTTGCAGACCAAACCTCCCAGACTTTATTACCTCCATCCCTTCCTTCAGCGTTTTCTCGCTCACATCAACCGCAACAACTTCCAGGTTCTGCTGGGCGAAAAACTGTGCGATCTGGGTCCCCATCACACCAAAGCCAACAACTCCTATCTTCTTAAACATTCTACCACCCCCTAAACTCGGGTTTTCTCTTTTCCAGGAAAGCCCTCATCCCCTCCTTTGCATCTTCACTTGAGAACAGGAGTGAGAACAGGCTCGCTTCGTACCTAATCCCGTCTCTGAGCGGCATGTTCATGGATGCGTTTAGAGCCTTTTTGGCAATCTTAACAGCCAGCGGCGATTTCTCCAGTATTCTGCCTGCAATCTCTCTGGCCTTCTCCATCAGCCTATCGTGCTCCACCACCTCATCGACAAGACCGATCCTCAATGCTGTGCGAGCATCAATGATCTCTCCTGTCAGCACCAGCCTCTTCGCCATTCCCAATCCAACAAGCCTGGGCAACCTCTGCGTACCCCCCGCTCCGGGAATTATGGCAAGATTGATTTCCGGTTGACCGAACTTCGCCTTTTCACTGGCAATTCTAATATCACATGCCATTGCCAGCTCACACCCTCCACCAAGAGCGTATCCATTAATGGCAGCAATCACAGGTATCTCAAGATCCTCCAGACGATTGAAAAGTTCCGTACCAAGTTTTGTTGCTTCTAAAGCCTTAACGGGGTCTCTTTGAAGCAACTCGTTTATATCTGCCCCAGCAGCAAACGCCCTGCCACTTCCAGTAATGATCAGAACCCTAACGCTCTTTTCTGCCTGCTCCAGAACCTCTTTAAGCTCAATTCTAGTTTTCACATCCAGTGCGTTGAGCTTCTCTGGTCTGCTAAGGACTGCAATTCCCAAACCCCCATCAACCTCAAACTTAATCCTCTCTCCCATTTTCAAAACCTCCCAATCAGTCTTCTCGCTATAACCGACTTCTGAATCTCCTTCGTCCCCTCGTAAATCTCCATCACCTTTGCATCCCTGTAAAAACGCTCAGCCGGATACTCACCGATATAACCATAACCTCCATGAAGCTGTACGCACCAGTTTGCAACGTAAACGGCCGTTTCGCCTGAGTAGTACTTTGCCATCGAGGACAATTCTGGCCTTGGGTCGCCTTTGCTGCAGTGCCATGCTGCCTGATACGTCAGCAATCTCGCTGCCTGAATTCTGGTAGCCATCTCAGCAATTTTAAACTGAGTGTGCTGAAAGGACGCAATTGGCTGCTCAAATTGCTTTCTCTGCCCGACATAGTTTAAAGCCAGCTCAAATGAGCCCTGAGCTATTCCAACGGCCTGTGCTGCAACTCTCGGTCTTGTATGGTTGAAGAACTCCATGAGATAGTAGAAACCTCTTCCCGGTTCGCCTAGAATATTCTCATCAGAAACCCTGACGTCATCCAAAACGATTTCTGCCGTATCGCTTGCTCTCAGACCCATTTTGTTCTTGATTTTTCTCGCCCTGAAGCCTTTGCTTCCACTCTCAACTATGGCAAATGTCAGGCCATGATGTCTTTTCTCACCATCATACGTTCTACCGAAAACCAGAACAAAATCACACATGCTGCCATTTGTGATGAACTGCTTTGTTCCGTTTATAACCCACTCATCTCCCTCCTTCACAATCTTCGTTCTCACTCCGGCAACATCACTTCCTGCATCGGGCTCTGTACTGGCCATTGCAGAAATTCCGTTTTTCTCTGTCACCCACGTCAGATATCTCTCCTTCTGTTCCTCACTGCCAAAGAGAACGAGCAGTTCTGTTCCAAATGCTGAACTTAAGCATGCATTCCCAATACCAGGACTCACTCTGTAAAACTCCTCCGTTACAAGAACCTCCTCAAAAAGTGTAAGTCCCATCCCGCCATACTCCTCGGGTATTTTGACAGTGGAGAATCCAAGTTTTCTTGCTTTCTTAACAATATCTAGTGGATACTTCTCCTCCCTATCACATTCATCCATCACCTCGGGTTTGAACTCCCTCTCAGCAAACTCTCTGGCAGCCCTCTTTATATCCTCCTGCTCGGATGTGAGCTTAAAATCCATCAAACCACCTCGAAGTAGACTTTCCAGACCCCATTTTCGTCCTGACCTGTTCTGATCGTAACCTCGTCTCCAACCGACACATCATCAGCCCATCCCATTACTCTGACCTTCCCGAACCTAGCAATAGCAATTGTGTATGGCCTGCTCCGTTCAAACCCGCTCGGAATAGTATAAACAGTGGTAAACGCCTCAACCACTCCTCTACCATCAATCTCCACCCACTCCACTTCCCCACCACAAAAACAATCCGCTTTTGGTGGATAGTATTCTCTCCCACACTCTCTGCAAGCTGTCTTGTAAACCTTCCCCCTCTCAAGTCCTTTCCAGAACTTTGCTGTCTTGGAGACGGGTATTCTGTGCCTCATCACCAACTCTCTGCTCTCAATAAACATATCCTCACCTCCTGAATATCATAACAAACGCAAAATGTCCTGTTCCCCCTATATTGTGAATAAGAGCTCTGTTACTCCTTAGATCAACCTGCAATCGCCCAGCCTCTTCCCTCAACTGCTTCACAACCTCATAAACCATAGCAACACCGGTAGCACCAAGAGGATGTCCTTTCGCCTTCAGGCCTCCGAATGTATTTACCGGCAGTTTTCCGCCAATCTCAGTATCCCCATTCTCAACCAGTCTGCCGCCCTCGCCTTTCCTGCAAAATCTGAGGTCTTCATAAGCCATAATCTCCGCAATTGTGAAACAGTCATGAACTGCTGCGAGATCAATCTCTTTTACAGGATTATCGATCCCAGCCTTCCTGTAGGCCATATCAGCAGCCATAACGGCAGCCTTCAATCCCACAAAACTCTCCCTGTTGGTCATGTTCGATGTATCGGAAGCATATCCGGCAGATTCTATCCATACAACATTATCAATCCCTAGCTCCCTTATCCTCTCTTCACTCGCCAGAATTGCTGCTGCCGAGCCGTCGCTGATGGGAGAGCAATCGTAGAGTTTCAGAGGATATGCAATGTACCTGGAGTTCAGCACATCCTCAACCGTAATCTCCTTCTGAAAATGCGCTTTCGGATTTTTGACTGCATTTCCATGTGCTTTAACGGCTACCTTTGCAAGCTGTTCCTCGGTTGTTCCGTATCTCGCCATGTGGGCTGTGGCATGCATAGCGTAATAGCCCGGAAAGGTCGTGCCGTATTGATGAAACTCCCAGAGGTAGTTTCCTGCTCTCCCCCCAATGGCAAGGGAAACTGCAGTCTCAATCTCAGTCATTTTCTCAACACCGATAGCTATGGCCACATCTGCCATTCCGGATGCAATAGAGGTGCAGGCAGCATAAATCGCAGCCGTTCCGGTTGCACATGCCGCCTCAACCCGAAACGGCCCCCTGTCCTCAAATCCACAGTACTCATTAACCGGTACGGCCGGCATGAGTTCGTATCCTCTGGTGTTAACGCTACCAACAACGCTCAGATCGATATCGTCCTGAGCTATTCCAGCATCTTCAAGAGCCTCTTTTACCGCCTCGTATGACAGTTCCTGAATTGTAACATCATCCCTTCTGCCGAATTTCGAGCAGCCAACTCCGATAACCCCTACTCTCATTAGATCCAGTTCTCTGCTTCATATATAATTCTTTCTTGTAATATGAACTGATCTAAAAATAGTTTACACAAAATAAGAATCTAAAATAATAAATCAATCCAGTATTGTCCGCCTGTGATCCTTATGGGATTTCGAGGATATGTACGTCGTGAGGTGATTTATTCTGATTCCATTCTTCACAAACCACTCCATAAACTTTCTTCTCTGCTCGTTAAATTCTGAAATATCTTTATACCGCACGATGAGACAGAGATCATATGCGGAACCAACCAGCTCCAGGATGTTCTCGACAAAATCGAGTTTTTTGAAATGCTCTATTACCTCATCAATTCTGGGTTTTGATTCTATATCCAGATCGATGAAGGTGACAGTAAGGGTGCTCAATCCAAGTTTCTGATAATTGGCCTTCCAGTAGCCCTCCTTTATTTTTATCAGGTATTCGCTCTCTTCAAGCGTTCTGACTCTGTTCTGAACGGTTCTTAAGGTTATCCCGAGCATGTCAGCAATTTCACTCTGAGTCTTGCCCCTCAGAATGTTTTCAATTATGGCCTTATCTATATCATCAAGCTGTCCTTTTCGCATAATATGAAGTATACTAAAAATATAAAAATTTTATGTTTGCCATTCAATGGCAATTTATAGGGAAAGTGGTGAATAATAATATTCTACGCTCTGATTTCTGCCCATTTGTCCTCATTTTCCGAAACTCTAACTCTAATAACTTTCAAGCCCTTTTCCCGAAGTTTCTCGAAAATATAGATACAGATATTCTCGGAAGTTGGAATTTCTATTATCTCATTGATAAACCTATGGTCGAATTCCGAAATTACGGCATTAACTTCCTTTTTAAGATCAAAAAAGTCCATAACCATTCCGTTTCCTTTGATCTCTCCGGCTATCTCCACTTCTACCCTGAAATTATGTCCGTGGATTCGCCCGCACCTTTGATGGCCCGGAATGCTGTGGGCCGCACTGAATGATGTCAGGACGCCAATTATCATCTCCGCCATCATCTCACCCCCAAATATTTATGAACCTGAGGGATAACCCTCGTATCGGCGAATTCCATCATCTTATCCTGCAGCTTAAGTATTTTTTCCACCCCGCTACCAAAAACAGGCTGGAGAACGAAGCCAAATACATAGTTCTTGATTTCCAACGCTGAGTTTATTATCTCTTCCTCATCAAAATCATCCGGAAGAACTATCTTGCAGAAGGTTTTTCTATTTCTTGTGTTTTTCAGAATTTTAAAGCACTCTACGGTTTTTTCCAGCACCTCGTCATATCCTTCCACCCTCGACTCCCTGACCTTCAGGTCACCGGCTACATAATCCACAAATCTAAGCTTTCTGGCCTTTTCCGGCAGAGTCATGTTCGATTCGAGGTAAAACGGTTTTGTCCTGTTGAGGTTGGAAATAAACTCTGCATGCAGCATCGGTTCTCCTCCTGTGAGGCAGACAGAGTGGACCCTCGAAGTGTCGATTAAGTTCTGTACGTACGTTGCAGAGACGGGATTAAGAATCTGTCTGCCTCTGATACGATCATGGCACTTCTCCGAGGTTTTAGGAGTATCACAGTAGTAGCAGTTCAAATTACAGCCAGAAAATCGAATGAAGAGCTGCTTAACTCCAACGTAGAAGCCTTCTCCCTGAACTGACCTGAAAATCTCAATCAGATTTGCTCTCATCCTCCTTCATCTCTTCATAGGTTTTTACTGCAATTTCCCACTCTTCATCACTCAGAAGCGGATCCCTGGTTTTATTGATAATAAATGCCTCCGTCCTTTCCAGACATGTGCCACAGCTCAGGCATGGCCTGTCATTTCCCTCATAGCAGCTCCAGGTAAGTTCGTATGGAACTCCGAGCTGCAGTCCCAGTTTTACTATATCGGCCTTGGTCATCTCGACAAACGGAGCCTTTACCTCTACAGGAGTCCACAGATTGCCGAGATACACAGCCGTGTCTAGAGCCTTTACAAATTCCTTCCTGCAGTCAGGGTAAATGCTGTAATCACTCAGGTGTGCAGCGTAGTATACCTCCCCAGCTCCAATTTTAACAGCGTATCCTGCAGCAATTGACAGCAGTATCATGTTTCTGTTCGGTACTATTGTTCTTTTCTGGCTTTCCTCTGTGTAAAATGCCTTTGGTACCTCATCCTCCCCTGTCAACGCCCCATGAGATATCAGATCATGAATCGTTGATATGTCAACCTGCAGGTAATGTACCTTGCCTCTCTTCCCCGCCTCCTCTGCAACCCTCTCTGCACTCACCATCTCCTTCGAATGCTTTTGCCCATAGTAAAAGCTGATGGCGTGAACCTCATATCCTTTATCCAGGAGGTAGTAGAGCAGGGTTGACGAATCGACACCACCGCTCAGCAGCATTACAGCTTTCATGAAAAAACTCTGTAAGATTTGCATAAGAATGCATCGGGCTTACCACAATATTCATAAATCCACAGCTGGAGTGTTACTCTAAGCGGGGGTTGCCGAGCGGACAAAGGCGCAGGATTGAGGGTCCTGTCCCGTAGGGGTTCGAGGGTTCGAATCCCTCCCCCCGCACTTCAGGACTACTGGATCTGAATATAAGCCGCCAGAAACAAAATGGTTCTAAACTCAACCTCTGACCACGGTGTCAATTATCTGTATAAGCTCCCGTTTTGTAAAGGGCTTTTCAATGACTTCCTTAACACCGACGCTTTTCAGAACGTCCTCCCTTTTCGCAAAGGCTGTAACGGCTATAATTTTTGCCCTAGGATCCATGGAAAGAATCTCTTTGCTTGCATATATTCCATCCATAACTGGCATAAATATATCCATCAGAACAATGTCCGGTTTAAGCTTTCTGTACATCTCCACAGCTTCTTTACCATTTCTAGCGTGGTATACCTCAAATTCCTGCAGAATAATCTTAAAAATCTCGTAAACATCCTCATTGTCATCTACCACCAAGGCACGCATTCGTCTTACTTTTGCTGGTAGGCAGCTAAAAATCTTTCGGTGTCCGTGGGACACAAAATACAACTAGGCTTATCAGCCTTTTTTCGAAATCGGTTCTGTGGGGTCTTGAGGAACAGTCTCAGGAGTCCATTAGACAGGTGCTATTCTGTCTTTCCATCCGCAACAGTCAGCAGATATGTATCAATTTCAAGCATCCTGCATCCTGATTATTATGCTCGATGCGAGGAGTAGAAACTTCATCCAGGATCCTGCAGAGGAGACAATAAGCATATGAAGAGCTGTACAGAAGTTTTCGAGTCAATTTAACCCAATTCTCGCAGACTGCGAGGAGGTATCAAAGCTCTCCAGAATACGATTTAGACCCGGATAGCATCTCATAGTCAAAGAGAGAATTAAAGGTCTGAAAAAGAGGAAGGAACGATCACAGAAGTTCTGCCAGTGGTTCTGGATTTTCCCTCCGGCTAATTTCTGGCTAGTTTTTGGAATAACATCCCAGAGGTTTTCCCTCAAAAATTGCGGTGAGGCAGAGATTGCAGGATTTGCAGTCACTCCTGTCCGCTTCCCCTGCCATCATTTTCCTTGGCAAAAACGGGTCTCTGATCAGGGGTCTTGACATTGAGACGAACTCAACCTTCTCAAGCAGAGATTCCGCAACATCAAGACTCCTCACACCACCAACCACCATCACCGGAATATTCACAGCTTCCTTTATCCTGAAAGCGTAATCTCTGAAATAAGCCTCCCCGCTTTTACCTACCTTCTGACTCACAACATTATAGCGCTGATGGTAAATGGACTCGTACATACCTCCACTGACCTCGATGGCTTCAAAGCCGATATCATCAAGCAGTTTCGCTATTCTCACTGCCTCACCCACCTCAAGACCTCCCGGCACGAAATCACAGGCGTTCATCTTGATCATCACCGGAATCCTGCTCTTCCCCCTGATCCCTTCAAAGATGTCCAGAAGGATCTTTGCCCTTTCCCTACCGTACTCATCCTTTCTGCGGTTCGTATGTGGAGAGATAAACTCACTGAGCAAATATCCATGTGCAGCGTGTAGCTGAACGGCGTCAAATCCTGCCTTTTCAGCTCTCAGGGCAGCATTCACGAAATCATCAATTACCCTCTCTATATCCTCCCCAGTCATCTCCCTTGGCTCAATTCCCGTGAATGGATCCTTTACTGCGGATGGGGCTACGGGACTTATGAAGGTCTGTCTTCCGGCGTGGGCAAGCTGAGCAACGAAAACCACACTCCTATCAGCTTTTTTCACCGTCGAGACGAGTTTTTTTAAACCATCAACATGCCTGTCCTCGCTTATTCCCGTCATCTTGTAGGATGCTCTGCCCTCTTCACTGACAAACATGTACCCGGTGATTACAGTTCCCGCCCCACCTTCTGCAAGCTTTTTGTAGAGTTCGACCATCTCATCTGTAACAAAACCCTCTTTTGTCGCCATTGACTCTGCCGTGGCCGACCTCACTAGTCTGTTTTTCATCCTCAGGTTTTCCGTTTCAACCGGTGTGAAAAGGAGCATCTAATTCACCATCCACACCACTTTTTTATCGACATCCCTTCTTGGCGGTACGGGTGGCTCTTTGGCAGGATATCCAACAGTTACCACTGCAACAAGCTTTTTACCCTCTATTCCCAGAGCCTTATTTATCTCATCCTCCACATGTACGGGCCCCGTCATCCAGCAAGTGCCAAGTCCAAGAGAGTGGGCGGCAAGGAGCATGTTTTGAATTGCAGCCGCAACACTCTGCACATCGCTGTAATCATCGCCAGTAGGAGTGTAGTAGGCAAAAACCGCTGCCGGTGCATTACCAAGATTCCTGAAAAATCTTTTGGTCTGCTCTATAACTTTCGGCCTGTCTGCAAAGAACCTCTGCAGCCTTGGGAGAATGTGGTCGTAACCTTTCTGAACTATGCTTATCAGATTTTTAAGCCTCTCACCGGAAACCACCACAAAAAACCATTGCTGCCTGTTCATCGCCGATGGTGCCCACATGGCAAGTTCAATAATTTTTTCCAGTTTCTCTCTTTCCACCGCTCTATCCTGATACATCCTGTGGCTCCTTCTTGTCTTTATTGCTCTCTCCACACATTCAAAAAACTCCATAAGAATTAACAATTTAATACAGATAAAAACGTTTTGAAAAGACCTTTATATTCTCACGGTAATTTGTTTTAGATGGTTACAGGCATTGTATTTCACGAGGAATATTTGAAACATGAACAGAGTCCAACACATCCCGAGCGAAGAGAAAGACTGGCGTACACGATGGACCAGCTAAGAGAGGAAGGAATTTTTGATTCAGAAAATATAGTCATCCTGGAGCCGTTTAGGGCTAGCAGGAAAGACGTTCTGGAGGTACACACCAGGGAATACGTAGAGTTTCTGGAGAGGGAGAGCAAAACGGGGGGTATGATTGACTTCGATACCAACATACCTGTAGGCGTTTTTGAAAGGGCTCTTCTTGCCGTTGGTGGTGCGATAAGGGCTGCAGAGGCTGTTGTTGATGGAGAGTGCAAAAATGCATTTGCAATGATTCGACCACCGGGACACCATGCAAAGCCGTATATCGGTGCTGGTTTTTGCTATTTCAACAATATGGCCATAATGGTAAAGTGGATTCTTAAAAACGGGTTTGACAGAGTGGCAATTCTTGACTGGGATGCTCACCACGGAGATGGCACGCAGGAAATATTTTACGATGATGACAGGGTTCTCTTCATCTCAACACATCAGATGCCGCTCTACCCCGGAACGGGCTATCCCGAGGAATGTGGGACCGGAAAAGGAGAGGGTTACACGGTGAATATACCACTCCCTCCCGGAACGGGAGACGAAGGCTACATGATGGTCATAGATGAAATTATCGAGCCTGTAATAAACGAATTCAAACCCGAATTTATAGCGATCTCCGCTGGCCAGGACAATCACTTTACAGACCCGATAACAAGTCTAGCCTTGACATCCAGAGGGTACGCTGAGATTATGAGAAGGGCGGTTGAAATGTCGGAAAGACTCTGTGAGGGCAGACTTGTAGCCGTTCTTGAGGGAGGGTACAGTGTTGAGGGTGCATTGCCATACACGAATCTTGGAATTATCGCCGCCATGGCAGGGATGGATATTTCATCCATCCGGGAGCCCGAAAACTACCTTGCAGAGCTTATGTGGAGAAAAAGGGATTCGGCTTTGGCCAAGCTGAAGGCAAATATAGAGGATGTGAAAAAAGTTCACTCAAAATACTGGGACTGTTTTGGATGAACCTCGAAAAACTCAGAAAAATCCAGGAGGATATCGCAAAAAGGGTCGAACTGTCAGACATGTACCCCATAGAAGAGGTGGAGTACGTTATTGGCGTTGATCAGGCTTTTTTAAATGACGAGGTAATCTCCTGCGCTGTGAAGTACACATTTCCCGATTTAGAAAAGGTTGACGAGGTCGTAGAGGTAGAAAAAGTGAGATTTCCTTACATACCAACCTTTCTGATGTTCAGGGAGGGAAAACCAGCAATAAATGCTGTGAAAAAGATTGCCGACGGTAATTCGGTAATCCTGGTGGACGGCAGCGGTATTGCCCATCCCAGAAGATGCGGACTTGCGACATACCTTGCAGTTTACTTAAAAAAGCCCTCAATTGGTATAACAAAGAAAAAGCTGTTTGGAAATGCAGTAAAGATCGATGACTCTCTGTGGAAACTGATGGATGGAGACAGACTAATCGGATACAGTTTAAAGAGCTGCAAGAGATGCAATCCGATATACATCTCACCGGGAAGCTTCATCTCGCCTAAGACTTCTCTAAAAATCGTTAAAATGTGTCTCAGAGGATACAAACTACCCGAACCTGTCAGGATGGCGGACAGACTTGCAAGAGAGTTCAAAAGAAGCTTAACCTCAAAGCTTAAATAACAGTAACCCGAAAAATCTACTAGAGCGGGGTGGGGTAGTCAGGTAATCCCGGCGGGCTCATAACCCGCAGATCCGTGGTTCAAATCCACGCCCCGCTATTTGCCAAGCTCCCACCTCCCCCGCTTTTTACAGTTTTTTCGCAAACTGGATGCCATGCAACCTCTTTAACTCCAGGATCCAAGATGGAGAGCCTGAAAATCAGGAACTGAATGGTGTGTGGAAGCGATTTCAGTTATTCACTATTTTTTGGTAAAAACATCAAACCAGAAGACTTTCAAAACACTTATATAGTTAACACTTTTCTAAATTTTCATATTACAAATTGACACCAAAATTAAGCTAAATAACAAGGTGGTACGATGGTGAAGGACAGGATACGGGAATACTGGGACTCGAGATGCCACGAGTACGACTCCTCACCAGGACACACATCTCTCCCTGAGGTGTGGAGAGACATTCTGGGTAAAATTTTCCATAGAAAGATGAGAATTCTGGACGTCGGAACGGGAACGGGCTTTGTCGCCCTAAGACTCGCAGAACTGGGGCATGATGTAACGGGAATAGATCTATCCGAAGGTATGCTCAGCATTGCAAAGACCAAAGCTACAAAGGCGGGGCTGAATGTAACCTTCATCGTCGGGGATGCTGAAAATCTTCCCTTCGATGATGAAAGCTTCGATGCGGTTGTGTGCAGACATCTTCTCTGGACGCTTCCAAATCCCGATAAAGCTGTGAAGGAGTGGGCAAGAGTTGTGAAACCGGGCGGAATGGTTGTTGCGATAGACGGAAAATGGACGACGTGTTCAATGGCAGCGAAACTCAGGAGTGCCATAGGCAGGATTGCAATTGCAGCCTATGAGCGAAGGTGGAAAAAAAGTCACTACAGTCGTGAGATAAACAAAGCGCTTCCATTCTACGGCGGAGCGAGTGGCGATGTTATTTCAGACATTTTTAAAGGAACCGGACTGAAAAATGTTGAAGTCAGGGACCTGAGCTGGATAAGGGAAAGAATGCTCGAAAATCTGCCGTTTTTTTACCGCCTTGCCTGGAATGGTAGGGAATATTTCGCCGTTATCGGTGTTAAGGAGTCTTAGGGAGGTGGTGAGATGGAGTTATCGAGGAGGGATTTTATCCGGTATTCCGGGGCTGCAGCCGCAACGCTACTCGGCCTCAGCCTGCTTGGATGTTCTCAGAAGAAGACCGGAAAGGGGGAAATTGAGAAGACGTTTTACAAGGAAACGGTAGTGATGGGATACGGGAAGGATCACAACCTGAAGGGAGGAAAGTGGGGCATCGGCTTCTTCCCGAAGGTTAACACACTGGAGCATCTTGTGGAGTATGATCTGAAAGACGACAAATGTCTGCCCATGCTTGCAAAGAGCTGGGAAATAGAGAAAGAAGGCAAGGAAATAACCTTCGTGCTGAATAAGGGAATTAAGTTCTCTGACGGGAGTGAGCTGAGAAGTGATGCAGTCAAATTCACAGTGCTGTGGCTTGCCAGCAATCATCCTCTTGGAAAAGAGACGTTTGAGGCAGCAGACGTCGTTGACGACTACACCGTCACAATTCGTTATCAGAATGCCGGGTTTTTCAACCTTGCCAAAATGGCTGAGTTCCACATGGCCATCATGTCACCAAAGTCAGTGAAACCTGAGGGTGACGCTAACGGCAAGTGGGTGTTTCCGATAGGTACAGGTCCACTGAAGGCCGTGGATTACAGAGAGGGTGAATATGCGATTTATGAGCCAAATCCCTACTGGTACGGAAGATACGATCTGGAACCGAAATTCAAGAAGCTCGTCGTCAAGTTTGTGAAGGATGAGGACACCAGAGTAATGGCCCTGAGAAGCGGTGAGGTTGACTGCATCTCCGACTTCGTACACGGAGGAAGTGACTACACTCCACGGAACCAGCTCGCAATTCTGAGGCAAGATGGATACAAGGTTTTCAAAAGAAATGAGCCACTAACGTGGATAATCGCCTTTAACTACAACAAGGAACCTTTCAGCGATGTCAAGCTGAGGAAGGCCGTAGATCTTGCGATAGACAGGAGCGAGGTTACCAAGATTTTCAACGACGAGGTGCTTCCAGCATACACGCTGTTTCCCGAAAGTGCTCCGGGCGTAAAGGAGGCAAAGAAACAGGGTGTTGTGTACGAATGTAACGTTGATGAGGCGAAAAGGTTGGTTGAGGAGGCAGGCTTAAGCAGAGAGGTAAGGCTGATCGTCGACAAGTCGCAGGGAGATCAGATTCTCGTCAGCCAACTGATACAGAGGAGGTTGAAAAAGGTTGGATTCGATGTTGCCCTCGATGTGCTTGAGGGCGGTGCCTACAAGGAAAGGAGAGATAGCGGAGAATACGACATGAGACTCTACTACATCGGCGGAACTGACAGAAGATTCTACATGAGGCTTTACTGGAGATTCCACCCAGATCAGAAGTGGAAAGCATACGTGAGTGAAAGAAGCGGGGATCTGTGCAAGAGAATACTGGGAGAATTCGATGAGGAAAGAAGGAAACGTCTGCTAACAGAGTTTTACAAGGTCATATACGAGGAGAGAGGTGTTGTTCCGCTCTACTTTGACATAATGACGATCGTTGCATCACCGAAGACTGAACTTAAGGAGGGAGAGGTATTCAGATGGCCAAACGGTTACGAGGTGGGTGAGCCGCTCTTTTACGGGGTGGGTGTAAGGGCCTAATGCGATATCTGGTAAGAAGACTGATCCAGGCAGCACTGACAATCCTGGGAATCTCATTTATTTCCTTTTCCCTACTCTACATTTTCCCGGGCGATCCTGCTGAGTTCATCCTCAGCATAAGATACGGCTACGAACCGAGCTTACAGGACATTGCAAATTTCAGAAAAGTACTGGGTCTTGACAGACCGCTGATAGTGCAGTATCTTGACTGGTTATCGAGAGCTTTGAGAGGAGACTTTGGAAATTCTTGGGTGGAAAACAAGTCGGTTGCTGAGCTTATACTGGAAAGACTGCCAGTATCTCTCGAGCTTTTTGCAGCGACCTTCGTAATCTCACTCATCTTCGCCTTCATCCTCGGAGTGCTGGCGGCAATGTACAAGGATAAAGCTGTAGATCAGTTCAGCAGGATTTTCACGCTGCTCGGAATAAGCATTCCAAGCTTCTGGCTCGGTCTAATCCTGATCTGGGTCTTTTCCGTCAATCTGCATATTCTGCCGGCTTTTGGTTATGGCAGTGTAAAACATCTCATACTACCGGTAGCAACCTGGAGCTTCTCCTTCATGGCCATAAAGACAAGATTCATCAGAGCCGCAGTTCTGGAAGAGCTCTCGAAGGAATATGTGTTTACAGCGAGAACGAAAGGGCTGGCTGAGAAGATTGTGATTGTCAGGCATGCAATGCGAAATGCGATGATACCGATCATAACATACATCTCAATGTCGATCAGCCACCTCATCGTTGGAGCTGTCATGGTTGAGGTTGTGTTTTCGCTGAACGGTCTTGGATCGCTCCTCGTTAAGTCTGCATTCGAGAGAGACTTTCCGGTTGTGCAGGCCCTCGTTTTCATCTCGGGTGTGGTTATGGTGACGGTGAATCTGATTGTTGATCTCCTCTATCCCCTAATGGATCCCAGGATCAGATATGGCGACTGAGTTTGCCCGATTCGAACCAAAATTTAATCTCACACTGCTGGTCGGACTTACTATAGTCCTCATCATCGCTCTCCTCAGCATCGTCGCCCCTCTCAGCGGAGATGCATACAGAGTAAACATGAATGAAAGGCTCTCACCACCGTCCATCCAGCATCCTTTCGGAACAGATCAGCTCGGTAGGGATATGTTTTCTCGAGTTCTGTATGGTGGTAGAGTCACACTACTGGTTGCAGTTACGATTTCTGCCATCTCTATGTCTGCAGGCTGCATGATCGGTGCTGCTGCTGGCTATTTTGGAAAAACGGTAGATGATGTTGCGAGCAGGATTATCGATGTTTTCATGTCGATTCCTGAAATCGTGCTCAACATCGCAATGGTCGGAGTTTTCTGCGTTGTCTACGGAGCATCGACATGGATTGTAGTTTTCGCTGTCTCGTTCACAAACTGGGTCAGCTACGCAAGACTGATGAGAGGAATGGTCCTTTCACTGAAGGAGAGAGAGTTCGTGATCTGCACCAAAGCAATGGGGGCTGGCGAAGGATATATTCTTATCAGGCACATCATCCCGAACGCTCTCCCCCCCATACTCGTACTTGCTACTCTCAATATCGGCGGGGTGATAACAACCATAGCCGGCCTTGGTTTTCTTGGACTCGGTATCCAGCCACCAACACCGGATTGGGGGCAGATGCTCAGCTCTGGCAAGAACTATATAACGACAGCCTGGTGGCTGACCTTTTTCCCCGGATTGTTCATAGCTCTTTCAGTTCTAGGTTTCAACCTTCTGGGAGAGGGGCTGAGGGATGTTCTCGGCTGTGATGGATATGCTCAGGGCTGAGGGGCTGAAAGTGTACTTCAAGACCGGGATGGGAATCGTGAGAGCGGTGGACAACGCAAGTTTTGAGGTTAAGGAGGGGGAAAGCTTCACCTTCGTGGGCGAGAGTGGAAGCGGAAAGACCGTGCTGGCCAGTGCGATTATAAGGCTCCTTCCAAGAAACGCAATTCTAAGCGGAAAGGTTTTCTTCAAAGGCAGAAATCTTATGGATCTTAACGAGGATGAAATGCGCCGTGTGAGAAGGGATGAGATAGCATACATTCCCCAGAGCCAGTCATCGCTGAACCCGCTGCTGAGGGTCGGATTTCAATGTGCAGAAGCTCTGATCGACAGAGGTGAGAAGAAATCAAAAGCACTGCACAGAGTCTCAAAGTTATTCGAGTTTCTGGGGATAGGGTGGAGGATGGACGACTATCCGCATGCGTTCAGCGGTGGGATGAAACAGAGAATACTGCTCGCAATGGGTCTGCTGAGAGATCCAGATCTGATCATCGCCGACGAACCCACAAAAGGGCTGGATGCGAACAGAAGAGATCAGGTGGTCGAGGCTTTCCGGAGGTTGAGCAGCAAAACGTTAATTACAATAACCCATGATCTGCTCTTCGCCGAAAAAATTGCCGAAAGAGTGGCGGTGATGTACTGCGGAGAGATTGTCGAGATCTCCAGGGCCAGAAAATTTTTTGCTGATCCGCTTCACCCCTATTCCAAGGGTCTTCTCGAAAGTCTACCACAAAGAGGACTGAAGCCAATAGACGGTTTCCAGCCGAGCCTGATAAACGCACCGCAAGGTTGCAGATTCAGGGAGAGGTGTGGTCTTTCCATGCAAAAATGCAAAATCGATCCTCCAATGGTTAAAGTTGGAAACACTTACGTGAGGTGCTGGATATATGCTGATAAGATGTTCTGAAATCTTTAAATCATTCAACTCGGGCAGGAGGAAAATTGAAGTCCTGAGAGGCTGTTCTCTCAGCATAAACGAAGCTACAACAGTTGTGCTTTTCGGTGAGAGTGGTTGCGGTAAAACAACACTCGGGAGGATCCTTCTCGGACTCATCAAACCCGACAGAGGCAGGGTGTTTTTCAGAGATGTTGAGATTACCTCACAGAGTAAACTTCCGCAGGAAATGCGGAGAAAGCTTCAACTCATCCCGCAAAATCCCGCAGAAGCGCTGGATCCGAGATGGAAGATATACGACAGCATAGCCGAACCGCTGAGGATTCATGGACTTACTGAAAACAGGGAAGAAGAGATGAACGCCGTGATGGAAATCTGTGAAAGAGTCGGATTAAAGGATGAACAGATCAGCAGAAGACCTGCAGAGTTGAGCGGAGGGGAGTTGCAGAGGGTTGCCATCGCTAGGGCCATGATCATGAGACCCGAGTTCGTCGTCTGCGATGAACCAACATCCATGCTCGACGTTTCAATTCAGGCTGCGGTTGTGAGGATGCTAACTGAAATGCAGAGGGAGTTTGGAGTCTCATATCTTTTCATAACACACGACATCGACCTTGCCAAAGTTATTGCGGATAAAATGTACATCATGCAGAATGGAAGGATAATCAGAGAACTGAAAGGAGAAGAGCTGCAAGAGCTATCACCAGGGAGTTCGATACTATGTGAACAATCAGCAACTTCAACCCATCTCTAAACCCGAAAAACGATGTGAAAAGAGGTAACGATAGCCTTGTGGCCTCTACGAACACATGCAGAATTCTGGAGACGTAAACGTCCATCAAAGCCCTTTTCCATTCCAGAACTCCAGCATTTATTAGGGTTCCCGCAGCGCTTATTCCTGCCGTCGTGCTCATTGCCCCCGAAAATAGAATTATCAGATCGGCATTTTTCCCGGCATCGAACTGGAAGATAAGGAAGGTCAGGTAAACGGATGCTGCCAGAATTGCGGTGGTTCTTGCGAAAACCCTGAAAATGTCAATGAAATCAAACTCGTAGTCGTTAGTCTCTGCTTTAACATCGGCTTCCGAACTCACCCCTTTAATTCCCGGTAGAACAAGCATTGCAGAGAAAATAAGCCTCGAGACTATATCGAGGGATACGAAATAAAGCCCTATTCTGATTCCAAGCGTAGAAACGGCAATCGGAGCGAGGAATAAGATTGCAGCTCTTAAGCCGCGAGGAAGTGTTGAAATTGCTACATATCGAGCAACACCTTTCAGGCCTAAATCTCCAGATTTATACATCGCCGAAAGAGCGGAGACGCCAACCACCGGATGAATTAGAAATGATGTGACGGCAAATCCACCCCCAATAGTCTTTCTGAACCTGGAGAATAGAAAATTCGTTGCAATCAGGCTCGCAAACATTACCGGAAGTATCATTGAAAGTAAGTCCAGCGTCCGGATTAGGGCTTCTTCTGGCTCCACACTTCCGCTTCGGTCAAGGATTTTTTAAGAATTGCCAAATTCACAGTTGCATGACGGCTCAACCCATCCCAATCCGTGCACTCTGGACATAATTTACCGGTATCTGCAGTGCTCCAAGCCAGATTGAACATGCGGGGGGCGGGATTCGAACCCGCGGACCCCTTCGGGACAGGGTCTCTTAGCCAAAGCTCTTAAGCCCTGCGCCTTTTCCTGGCTCGGCAACCCCCGCTTAGAGAAATTTTGTTCGCAGTGTTTTAATCTTTTGGTAGCGTTAAGCTTAATAACCAAATCGTTTAATGCCATTCAGGGGCTCGTGGTCTAGCGGTTATGACGTCGCCCTTACAAGGCGGAGATCGCCGGTTCGAATCCGGCCGAGCCCATTTATTTTTGAATACTAAGATTTCAAAGGGTTCTCCAGTCCTAAAAGAGTCCAATAGTTTATCGATAGTCTCTGAAAATCGATTTCTAAAATTCTCTTTTAAAAATATATAATTCTCTTGTGAAATTCTGATATGTAAATCAACTCTTCTCTGGCTGTTTTTCGCTGATTGATGTTTCCTTAATGTTGATTCAGAATATGTTCCAGATTGTTCCATGTGGAACATAAGGGCGGCGAAGGTTAATAATGTTTCGTGATGAAATCTTTTTACTGGTTTGAAGTGGGTTTTCATTTTTTCAAAAGCTCATTGACGGTTGACGCTAATAGTGCAGAAAGTACAATAGCCGAAGCAGTAACTGACATACTAAAAACTTGTTCTTTAGTAAGCCCAAGAGCATATATTCCAACTATATAAACGATAGAACCTACTACTAATGGTATAATTACAAAATATATAAAGATATCAATTATACTTCGATGTTTTAGAAAATAACCTTTAATCAAATCAATATGTATTTTAGGTGTAGCCTCAAGTTTCTTGAAATCTAAGTTTATCTTCTCTAATTTTTCAGAAGTTGGTGAGTTAAAGTAATCAGCCATTTCCGTCAAAATATCGGTAAGTTCTATTAATTTATTTTCAGAACTGCTGTTTAAATTATTTATCGCTGGGATTAATTTATTTTTAATGTTATTTTTAAATTCTTCTAACAATTGCAGACTTCTCGTGCAATCAGGTATTAAACTTGACTCGTATGTCAAACTCGATTCACGAGGTAGTTTTTTAAGAGTTCTTTTCAGCACATTATAAATTCTTGTTATATTTTCTAAAGCCTCCTCTAAAGCCTCCTTTTTGTAAAATTGAATATTCTCTTCCTTAAACCTCCTTAAGTTGTTAATGCTATCAACTATGCGTAATAATAATAGTTCATTAAGTGGTGGAGGAGGTGCTAATCTTTCTCTTTTATTCATCCATAATATACCAATGAGCATTAAAAATAATCCTAATAGAATTGGATAGCCAAAATTGTTAGTGATATCCTTAGGTAATCTGATATTTAGCATAACTGATCCAATTGTAATTATTACAGGACTCATAAATACCACAAGACCAATAATCGTCACCACTCTTGGAAATTTAGTTGCTTTTTTATAAGCCTTATATCTTTCTCTTATGTTTGAAACATCGTAGTTACTACTCACGTCTATCACCCACTAACTAAACAAATACCACTCCGCATAATCCAGCAATCCTTTCGCATCCTGTTCATCCACTCCAAAGAAATCCATGAGCTTTTTCAGAACCTCCTTACGAGTCAGATCATACTTGTTGTAGAGCTCATCAACATACCTGACTGCAAGCCTCGCCATTTCCTCATTGCTGAGAATACCGCAAATCTCTATCCCATCAATTTCCTCTTTCTCAAGAATTAACTTGGTTTCTCCGTTCTTGAAAATCTTTCTCTTCTTTCTGACTTTAACCCAGTATTCGAGCCAGTATATTTTATCCTCGACCTCCACGGAGGCCATCATCTGGATTCCTCCTAAAATTTAATTTCGTTGGTTTCAATTTCAAAATCGGGCTTGATTTTGCCTTCCTTTGCTTTCCTGATGAACTCCTCCTCTTCGGGGGTTAGTTCTGACTTCTCAACTTTTTCAAAAAATAGCCTTAAAGCTGCTCTAACAACCTCCGCACGAGAAGTGTATAACCCTCCACTCTCTTTTATGAACTCATCGATTTTTCTTGCGAGTTCATCAGGGATTGTAACCCTAATAAATCCATCTTGACTTTTGACCTTCACAGCTTTTCTCCCCATCTATGTTACAATGTTTTACCAATTATTTAACAATTTCTCTCAGTATTGTAACAAATAGTAAACTTTAAATATTTGTTACAATTCAAGCACAAATATGGCAAGAATTGTTGTAGAAGTGGGAGCTACTATCAAGGATAAGCTTAGGGAACTCATTGAGCACGGCTACTACAAAACGGAATCAGAGATCGTGAGGGAAGCATTGAGGAAGTTCTTGATGCAGGTGAATAAACGCAACGAAAACGGATCTTTCATAGATGCAGATGCCGATGCAGAGGTTTTCTCAGGGAGTGATGCCGAATGAGCAGGGCAAAGATCTCCATTTATGTCGATGAGGTCGTTTGGCAGGAGTTCAAAGCTTACGTGATGGGGAAACACGGAAAGCTGCATGGAGTTCTTGGTGAGGAAGTAACGAAAGCTCTTGAAGATTGTTTAAGCAGAGTAGCAGCACCAAAATCCGCTGAAGCTCAGCTTTACAGGATTCTAAGGGCAATCATCGAGCTGAACAAGGTTGTTGACGATATCTTGGAGGTCAGAGAATGAAAACTGCTCTTGCCTACTTCATAGCCTTCCTAATCCTGTTTTTCGGGCTTTTGTGGTTTTTTACAGAGTTGAGTAAGGGGATAAGCTTGATTGGGGGGTGGTAAGGTGTTTGGCTGGCTGAAAAGGCTGTTTGGTGGTAAATCGGTTAAATCCGTGCTGGATGAGGTGTTGGGGTTTTTCGATAAGGTTGAGGATGTGCTTGGCGTTTTCGAGGAGCTGATCCACGAAGGCAGGGAGATGCTGGAGAAAATCGAGGGAGAAATTAGGGAACACGAAAGGCAGATCGAGGAGCTGAGCAGAACGAAAGATGAGGTTGCTGCAAAGATCGAGAGGATTAGGAAGGTTCTGGGGGAGTGAAATGAAGAAATATCATCAGATCTATGCCGAGGGTAGGAGTTTTGCAGAGTTCTTTAACCTTCAGGAGATTATAGGAAACCGTTACTGTCCTTTAACAATTATGGATTTCTACGGCTTCATATTTAGGGCTATTGGGAAGCTAAACAAAGAGATTACAGGGTTTAGAGATGACGGAAGGCAATATATCATCTATCTTGAAGGGAATATCGAGGTTAAGTTTACAAGTGCTCACGAATTCACTACAACCCCTTTTGGTGCTAAGTTCTGGATACATGTATCAGCAGAGAAGCTTGAAGATGCTGTTGATGTCTTTGACTACATCGTTTTTGTTGTTCAGGAGAAGGTAAAGGAAGTTGCAAAAGATCCTTCTTAATTTTTTGGAGGATGATATAATGATTGAGGAAGTTCACGACATTGAAGAGTTCAAAAGCTTGGTTAGGGAAGGGTGCAGGCTAAGGTATCAGGTTCTTGCCAAACCCAACCTTTTCCATGGCGTTCTGATGGGGATGGAGCTGGAATTGCACGTTTACGGCATTGCAAGAGAGGGGCACATCCTGAAGTTCACGAAATGCAAGGTTCTTCGAAACAAGAACATGAAAACCGCTGAGAAATTCCAGAACGAGGACGTTAAGGCTGTTATAGAGGAGTTTGAAAAGCTCGCTGAAAACATAGGGGCAAGAAAGGGGCGATACTATGAATAAGCTCGATCTCATTCAGGAGGATTCCATTTCTTATTCTTTGCAGGCTATAGATCTGGCTAAGAACATCATTAACGCCAAAATCCTTGAACTGATGGCTCTCGGTGGAAATCAGAACGTTATAAACGGGCTGCAATACGTGATAAACAAGCTGGATGAGCTGAAAACTCACCTGAAAACGAGCAATCTGATCCTAAAGGCTCAGGGGAGCATAAAGGTGAGCATTACAGATCTTGACGTTTTGATACACAAAGATGGCAAGCTAATAGCTGGTTTTGAGCAGAAATTCAGGAGGGATGCAGTTTACAGCCACTTTATCCCGCTAAATGCTGCCCAATACATAACCCTCAAAGATATCAAGAAGAAGCTCGGCCTGAAACAATTCTACTACCTTTTCCACCTTCCGAAAAACCGTTACATCGTTCTCCCGTTAGCGGACGGCTGGAAAATCGAGAAACTTGGGAACGGGCACACAAGAACATCCTGCGCATTAGCTCCAGTTGGTGAAGCTCAGAACATGAGTGAGGGGCAGCTAATCAGCTTTCTGAGAAACATAATCAGGGAGGGGTAAGATGTTACATTGCCCATTCTGCAATTTCAAAACTGAAACTTTAATCGGTATGCAGAGGCACATGAAAGTGCACGTTGAAGGCGGTTATTGCCCTGCATGCGGGCAATCGTTCAGAAATCTTGCCATCCACTTGGCAAGATACGCTGAAAAAGACGATCTGCATCTCATTCTATATGCCACAGTTACAAAATTAACAACGAATGGAAAGAAGCTTAGGGAGATGAGAGATAGAGTTATCGAGCTTTTGGAGAGATCAGAATGAAGAGGATCGAAACAGTTACGGAAGTCTGGCTGAAGTGCAAGCTTACGGGGATGCTAATAACACAAGAGAGATGCTCAGAACTCTATGATGCTAACAAGTGCCCAACATCCTGTGAGAAGGTTTACCGCAAGGTGAAGAGAAGCAGAACAAGAACCCTCTGGTGAGGCCATGGTTCTAACGTGCATGAAATTCATGCATGTCGCAAAACATGTGTGTTCCTACCGAAGAACTTTATCCCTATCAGGTGCTGAAAAAGGCCTCAGAATTTTTATCAGAAGTTCAAATGATGTAAGTTGGCAGCCAAGATGCATTAACTCTTTATTATACTTATACTTATTTTTGCAAATCGGCTGCCAAGCAGCCAAGCTTGGCTGCCAAGCAGCCAACTTACATGAATTTCTTACAAAACGTGCAAGTTGGCAGCCAAACGACATTTTTCTGGAATTCCTAAAGGAGGGTTCTTAATGGCTGGAAAAGTGAAAATATACATCTACGTGGATGAAGAACTCTATCAAGCTTTCAGAGATTACGTTTACTCAAAATACGGAACTCTCCATAAATATCTGGGTGAAGAAATATCAAGAGCCATGGAGCATTACCTTAAAGATCATCGGAGTGCACACACACAAGAATTTGAGCACATGATTTCGAAACCAAACAAGAAGCACATCAAGCTGCTGGTGTGGCTACTCAAAAACTATCCAGCAGAGGTTCTTTACTCCATCGTTAAAACCTATATTAACGACAATTACGGGATCGATAAGAGAACGGAAAAGAAGTATCTGCACAGTTTTCTGATAAACGGCGGCTTCGTGAAGATCTTAAAGCCAATAAAGGGCAACACGGATTTCATCCTCAGAGTCAATGCCAATGAGATTCTTAACTATCTAAGCAAATTCGTTCCTGAGAAGGAATTAAGGGAGAAATATGGGATATACAGGGAAGCCTATGAACCGACTGAAGAAATTAGGGGAGAGGAAGAGAGAGAAAGCAAAGGCAGCATAAAAGCCTATGCAGCAGAACGCTATGAAGCTGGCGATTCTCTTGAAGAGATCCAAGATAGGATTAGCGATTTTGGGTTAGAGTTGGGTAAGAAAGCTATCCGTTCTATTATTAGGAAAGCAAGGAGGGAGAGCTATGGCTAAATTCTACGTTAAAGATAACCTTGAGAACGCACCAGTCAGGGTTACGGTTGTTATCCCAAGAAGACTGTTTGAAGAAGCTGAAGAGGCTGCAAAATACTTTGGAAAGGGTAGCATTGAGAACTTGATAACGTTCCTTCTTCAGAATTTCGTGGAAGAGCTTAAAGAAATGGGTTATAATGTCAAGCCATTTTGGGAGGAGAAAACAAGGCGGTGATAGGGTGAGTAACGTTATACTGTTTTACCAGCAGAATTTAGGCGGAAAAACCAGAGGGAAACATGAAAATTGCCCAAAATGTGGGGGCGTGATGAAACGCATTTACATGAAGTTCCAGTATTGCAAGAGCTCTACTTTTAGAGCTGTTGGCTGGTTATGTTTGGAATGCTTCCACGTGGAGGTCGATAAGCATGTGTAGCGGTTTTGATTGCCGTTATTGTGAGCATTATTCTCGTTTGTTTGGGATCTGCTTGATTGAGCTGTTATGGGAAGTTGGAGAGGAGTTGAGGAGGAAAAGGAGGGATCGGCTTGATAGAGGGTTTAGTTCAGAGTGTGGTGGTTGGAGCAGTCTTTGGGTTTATGGTAGCTCTGCTTGATGAGTTGATGTCACGGATGCTGAGGAAATTAAGGAGGCTGAGAAGATGAAGGCGGTAGAGGAGTTTGGAGAGTTGGAGAGATGTATTATTGCAGGGCTTGTGGGTGGAGCGGAGATAAGAAGGAGCTACAGGAGGGAAATAGATGAAAAAGGGTAAGAGGATCAAGCTGGTTCTGGAAGTTCAGGCAAAGGATGACGTTGGAATACTGGAAATCGGGATGGCGATCGGAGGGATGATAAAGGATCTGGAGAGCATGGCCTACAGGTATGCAGCCTACTATGAGATTGAGAACAAGAACAGTTGCAGGTTCAGTATTGAGGATCTGGAAGAAGATGAGGATGGAGAAGAGGAGGAAGGAGCGATCCCACCAAACAGCCATTTTAAGAGTTTAAGGGATGTGATATGATGTTGGTTGATGTTTCAGTTTGGGAAGTAAAAAGAGAAGGGGAAAACATAATAATAGGCTTTGATGGGGCTTCAGGAGGGGGCAAAACCACGCTTGTGAACAAGCTTGCAGAGATCCTTGAGCGAGAGGGCTACAATGTTGGAGTTGTTCAGGAAGTCGTCAGAGGCGTTTTCGAAGAGTTTCAGAAAAGATATGGATTTAACAACCTTACAGAGTTGAGGGCAAGCTCCCGAATTGCAGAATTTCAAAAGCTATGTTTGTGGGAACAGTATTTGCAAGAAGAGCTTATGATGGATGAGCACGATATAGTTCTCAGCGATAGAACTCTTTTCGGCAATGAATTCTTTACCCTGCTTTACTGTAATAAAGATTCTAAAGCTCTAAACGAATATTTCAGCAAACTGGACGAGCTCTTAAGGGTTAGGAAGCTAACGCATGGGAAAATCTACGATGCTGTTGTAATCGTCCACCCATTACCTCCTGAAATCGATGTTGATGATGGGTTCAGATCAACAGATCTACCTTACAGAGAGGTTCAAACCTTCACGATAAGGCAGCTTGCAAAAGCATATGTTGATCGCATAATAGAGCTGGAAACGGCGGATCTGTGGGAGAGGGTTAACTTGGTTAAACCTCTTATTGATTATCTTGTTGTTGAAACGTTGATCTAATTTTTTATAAGTTTGATCGGTTAGACCCTCACTCGAGCATTTATAGTTGATAAGTTGATTTGAATTGATTGGTGTTGATGCTGATGTTGATCAACATGTTGATTTCACCACGAATTGTTAAAGAGGTTTGAATCAACATTTATCAACATGTCTGAAGATGCTGATGAGAAAAAGAAGGTTGTTTGCCTGAACTGTGGGCACGTTTGGGAAACTACAGCAAAAAGGCCACAATGCTCAATCTGCAAATCAACAAGGGTTGAGGATGTTGATTCTGCTGATGTGGATGTTGATGTGGATGTTGATCAACATGCTGAATCAAAAGATGTTGAGGATTTCTTTGAGCTTGATGATTCAGCAATTGATGAGCTTGTGAGTGATAAGCCTAAGAAGAAAGGCAGGAAGAAAAAGCAGAAGGCTGAGAATAAAGCAGATAACGAAGAGAAAAAGGGCTTTTCAATCCGAGGAGGGCTTAAATCAATAGGCGGTAAGGTTGGATCGGGAGTAATACTTATCGGCGTGGGAATTCTGTTCATGTTCTTCATTCTGAGGGGAATTGCAGCAAGGAAAAGCAAGAAGATCATAGAGGATATGGGAGTGGATGTTCAGGAAGAACAGGGCTTTGATCCCTATTCAGCTTTGGGGTGATTAGGTGCTCGGATCTCTGAAAGCTCTCAACAGTATAGTTGATCAGCTTAACAAGTTGCTGGAGAGAGAGGATATTCAGAGAAAGCTTAAGGGTGAAGGAGTTAAGGGCAAGCTGGAGATTGAAGGTTATCAAATTTATTTTCTGATCAAAAGGGAGGGAGAGAATGAGTGATGAGGAAATCTTTGAACAGCTAAGCAGCAAAGATATAACGGCAGATCTGGAAATTAAAGCTGAAAGTAAAGCTGAAAGAACAGAGGAAAGAGCGGAAGGAGAAGGAGAGAGTGGAGAGGAGTTTGAAATCCCAGATACAGATCATGCTTTAACTGAATTCATTGAGATGGGAATTGAATATACTGATGAACATGCAAGGCAGTTAAGGCAGAGGGGCTTTGAAGTTCCTGAGGTAAATAAACCTCTTTGGGAGAAATTTGCAAAACCTTTCCTCAATAGAGCATTCTGGTATTTCTTTCCTGAATCAGATGGAATGGTAGATCCAAGGCTGGCATTATTGGCAGGAGGGGCATTAACGGCTTTGGCGGTCGCTCCTTCTCTCATTGGGATAGTGAGGTATTACAGAAAACAGGATGAGAAGGAAAAGAGAAGGGTGCAGAACGATAAACCCAAAACGATCAAGCAGGCTCAGAAGGAGCAGATAAAGGAAGTTGCAAAGGAGGCTGAAGAGGAGAAGCAAAAGCAAATTGAGCAGGCAATCAGGGAATCACCATACCTAAAACGAATCAAGTATGAAGAGTTTGCTGGAATTTAATTTTCACTAATTTATTTATCCTTGGGGATTCCTTGGGGTGATCTCATGGATTACAAGTTTATGAAGAATGCTCACATGATGGTAGCTGCTCCAACGGGCGGTGGGAAAAGCTATTTCGTTGGCTGGATGGCTGAAAAGCTGTATCAAGCTGGAAGAAGGTTCATAATTCTGGATACAAAAACAAGAAATCACATCGGGCTGGTTGCTTTGAAAAAGCTCAAACTGCTCAAAATTAAGCCAAACACTCAATACGATTACTGGAAGCTAATCAATTACGATCAGGTTCTATGCATTCCAACAGAAAGAACGAAAACAAAGGAGCTAATTAACCACTACAGGGCGATTCTGGATACAGTCTTTGCAGCAAAAAAGCCAATTACGGTTTTTGTTGAAGAAGCTCACAACTACAACCCAAACCCTCACGTTCCCGATGAGCTGCTGGAGTTGATAGCAAGGGAAGGGAGGAGTTCAAGAATCAACTTGGTTTTCATAACTCAGAGAATTCAGGATTTCCCTAAGCTGTTGTGGAGTCAATGTAAGCTCACGTATCTGTTCAAGTTCATGATTCCCCAAGACGTGAAGTATATAGCAAGGATGATTCCAAACTTTGAGGAGATTAACAGAGAGTTGCAAAAGCACGATTGCCTTGAATACGATCACGAATCAAATGAGGTAAGGATTATCAGGGCTTCAGAAATCATAAGGAGGACGAGGCATTATGGTTAAGATCAACCGTTTGATCTGGGATGAGTGGAATCTTAATCACATAGCCAAGCATGGAGTCAGCAAAAAAGAGGTAGAAATAGCTGTAGGGGATAAGAGGGCTGTAATTTGGAAACATAGAGGGAGATACGTTATGGTAGCTTCTTCTCATGGAAGGGTTCTTTTTATCGTTTTGGAGAAAGTTAGAGGGGAGAAGAACGCATACTATGTTATTACAGCGAGGGATGCAACGAACTCCGAGAAAAGGATATATAGAACGAGGGGGAAATGAATGATGATGAAATTGCCCCGATATACTGAAGAAGAAATAGAAAAAATAGATGCTGAAATCAGGAAATTAGTAGAGTCGGGTAAAGCTGAATTTAAACCGGTTGATGAATTTCCTGAATTTAAGGATGCAAAATTCGTTTCAGTTTATATAGGAGATAAGATATTTGTGAGAGGCCATTACCGCAAGATCAACGGAAAAAGGGTTTACATTAAACCCCATTTCAGGAAAAAAAGAAAGTAACGAATTATTAAAGTTCTAACTCTTTTTATTTAGTTTATGAGATGGTATAGTATTTCAGTTAGTCAACAAACCCTTAACAAGCTGAAAAAGTTGAAAGAAAGGGTTGAGAGCGTTACGGGGAAGAAATGGAGCATGAATGATATTATTTCCGCATTGATAAGGGAAGGAGGGGATAAGATTGGTGAAACCTAAGCTTGCTTATCAGGAAAAGTTAATTGATGATGAGGGCAAGAAAAAGGTAGTTCAAACTGTTTTCCTCGATGTTCCATCTAAGGGCAGCGATGAAAAGAGGATTCTAAGCGTGGTTATCAGAAATCAGAAGAAAACGAAAACAAAGCAGGCGGATTTGAAGATCATCGGGATAAGACCGCATGGGCAGATGGGTTTGGAGATAATTCTGAAGGAGGATTGATAAAATGGCCTCGGAAGTTAAGGCTGAAAAGATAATATCACCTTACGATCTCCTTCCAGAACAGGAAGCAAATAACCTCATGCTGATTTTCAACGTGCTGATGAAGAATAAGTGGAGGCTGGGCAGATTCGATAAAAAGTGGTTCTTCAAGTTCAAGAAGTATGGAATCAGAACATACAAGGATAAAGAAAAACTCGCCCACTTACTTTACAAATACAGGAAGCAGATCGAGGAAATTGTAAGGAAGATGGATAAAACGGATCTTGATATTCTCACAAAAGCAGGGTTTTTTGATCTTATGGAGAAACTTGAGAAGGGAGAACAGATAACGGAAACAGAGATCAACATTCCTGAGTTTATCGGGGATAAAAAAGAGATCTTTGATGAGAAACTGCAATATTCTTATGAAAATGCAACGTTCTTTCCGAGAAACCTCAATGATTGGTATTGGGAGTATTACAACTATGCCTTAGGCGATATTTTAACGAAAATAGCATTGGGGGAGCTTAAACCGTCAGCAGCTCTTGTTGATGCAATGGAGAAGGTTAAGAGAGCATTGTATGAATACATCTACATATGGGCAATTGAAACGATCAAGTATCCTTCTCCCATCGTGGTAGGATTTAGCAAATACCCATTCCATCAGGCTCAGAAATCAGCAGATCGGAAACTGAGAGCAATGGAGAACTTTGCAAGATCTCTGAAACACCTTGATAAGGTTCTGGAGAATGAAGGAGTTAGGGCAAAGGGGATCAAGGATTTAGAGCTAAAGTTTAGCAAGGTTAAGGAGATCAAGCAGGTTAAGGTGGATAGGGTTGAGATTAAGGGCTTCATGTATCCTTCAGGGGTTGAACATATCAGGGTGTTTTTCCACTTTACATTTAATGGAAAACCTCACGTGATCGAGGAGATTTTCAAGGGGCAGAGTTATGCCGTTCATAAACTCAATGGGCTTTTGAAGCTCAAGCATTATCTATTCGATGTTGGAGAAGAGATTATCCAGCTCGAATGGGATGTTCCAGAGGTCAAAAGGTGGGAGATGTTCTTCTTCAACAACTGGTATAATTTGGGCTTTTACGTGGGGGTAAACAAGGGAAATATCGTTAGAAAAAGGTTATACTTTAACAAAGTTACAGGGCTTTCGGGCTGGATGGATGAGGATGAGAAACCATCAAAGGATAACTGGATTGCTTGTCGTGTAGATACATACTTTAATTGGGCAAAAGAGGTAATCGGAAAGCTGAACAAGGATCTCAGAGATCTTGAAAAGCTGGTTAAAAAGAAATGGGAGAGCGATAAGATATACTATCTGGATCATCTCTCAGAGATCAGGAGAGAAGTTAAGCTTAAGCTGGAAGATAAGGCAGCAGAAACGGCTGCTGAAATTGCAGAGAAAGAGGAAGATGTTTCAGCGGAAAAGCTGGAGAAGATAACCGAGATCGTTCTGAAGCACATGAATGAGGGCGTTGAAACTGTTGATAGGTTGAAGTCATGGGTAACAAACAAGATCTATTTCCCTGATGAGAAAAAGCTGGAGGAGATAATCAGGGAGATTATCAAGGAGCACGAGAATGGGCTTAACAAGCTGAAGGTTCTCAGGATTGAGATGGGCAACATTAAAGGTTTTGAAGATGCTTATACCTTCCTCCCCGTTCCTTCTGATGAAGAGATTTACAGGGCAGCAATGAAGGCTTACAACCTTGATAAGATTGCAGAGAGGGAGCAGGTGAGGATAAGCCTAATTGAGAACGAGCTGAGAGATAAGTATGATCCAAAGGTGATTACTGCCAAGCTGGAGGATATGGCATCAAGGGGGCTGGTTGATTCCCACATGCTCTTTAAGGGCAGGATTCTATTCCTGAAAGAGTATAAGCCAAAAGCTGAGGAGAAGGCAGAGAAGAAAACGAAAGCAAAGAAGAAGAACAAGGCTAAAACAAAGGTTAAGAAAGCAAGCAGGGTAATGAATAAGGGGCTGCAAATTGCCAACCTGAAGAAATTCTTAAAGAAGCATGGCATAGATCCAGATCTGGTTGATCTGGAGGCTCTTGTTGATTCGACTCTAACTTACAGAGAGAACAAAGAGAACATAATGAAGCAGTTGGGAATCTCAGAGGGCTTTACGGTTAAACCATCTGAGATCGAAAGGCAGGAAATAGAGGATGCAATAAGGCAAGTTCAGATGTATCATGAAATGAGGAGTGAAAGAGCTCAACAGATGGATGAAAGGAAAGTTGCCAAAATACCAAAAGATCCAGAGGCATGGTTCAGGCATCCAGAACGCTATGATCTCCCCGAGGTGGACTATCCAGATCCAAATTATACCGTTGAGGATTATTTGAAGGATATCAAGCAGAAAAAGAGAAAGAGAAGAAAGAGCAAGAGTAAATAACTTTCCCCCATTTTTTTAAGCTCATCACGAATTATTAAAGAGGTTTCTTTGCGAATAGCGATTATGAGCGAATGGGTTGTAATTGGCTTGATTGGATGTGCCCCGTTCTGGCTGTCTGCCAGCCTTGCGGGGCTGAGAGCTGTAACCAGCCTGTGGAGTGCTGAAAAAGAGTAAAGGAGGGATGTAGATGTTTGGGATAAACGTTGAGAGAGGAATAAAGAAGGCAATGCAGGTTGTTGTGCCCGTTGCGGTTGGAGTGTTCATAGATGGGGCTTTCGATATTTCTGGCAGAGTAATGAGGCTGATTAAGAAGTAAAGGAGGGATGGCGATGTATTCGAAAAAGAGAACTCTCAGCCAGAAGATAACGCTCACAAACAGAAAGATCGATCTTCCAAGGGATGCGGTTATTGATGCGATTCTGCTTTACTGCAAGCTAACCCTGAAGAACGACGGAGCTAACGCATTCAGCGGCAAGATGAGGGATGTGCTTGATGCTCTGAAGGAGGTAAGAGTTGTTTCGGATGGTAACAACATCCATTACAGCCTGAGCGGTTCAGATATTGCCGTTATAAACTACTACGATAATCAGGGCAAGGCTGTAAACGTTGATGCTGACGTTTCAATCGATGCTGGAGCAACCAAGGAGTTTGATTTCCTGCTCATTCTGGATGCTGGAGATATTCTTGCCCTAACCAAGGATAGCCTTGAACTGTCGGTTGATTTCAAGGATACAGGGAATAACACGTATTACATGCTTATTGCAAGAGATACCTTTACTCCTGTTACCGTTCAGGCTGGAGGGAGCATTACAATTCAGTATGAAATGGTTTTCAATCCTGCATCAGCTTAAAAAATTGGAATTTAACCTTATTTTTTAGTTTTTAGCCTTCAGAAGCTCATAAGCCTCTTTTGGAATCAAATGAACATCTCTCCAGCTCTCCATGTAGATCTGATAAACAAACTCAGGGAGAGGGTGCTTATACCTGCTCCAATCTATTGATGATACTGCATGCGTTAATATGTAATTCTTGTTTGAAATATCCCACCTGATCTTATCGGCCATCTGCTCTGCAAACTTCCTGAGATCTCCTACTACAAAATGCCTTTTCTTTGGATCTTTGATTAAATCTCCTCTTTCCAGCTTGATCTTTGCTCTCTTGAGTTGCTGTTCATAACTGTTGTATTCAAACATCTTTTCTTTGCCCTGCTTTTTCCTAACCTTAATAAGTTCTTTGAGGAATGGCATAAGATCAGGATGCAGGGGAACGTAATGCTCCATCCTTATCTTATCTTGAGAGGCTTCAATGAGAATCGTTTTCAGCTTTAACCCTTCCTCAAACTGATCAACCTTCAACCTTGCCATTGTGTATGGTCTTTGCCCTGAATAAGCTCCGAAGAGGGTTTGGGTAACATGCGATAGAGCTTTCTCTCTGCTGAGCTCCCCTTTCCTCCATTTCTCAACGAAGAATTTAACGACATTCTGAACATCTTTTTCTGTTACAACTCTATCGGTTGTTCTCTTTTGCTCTTTTACAGCTTTTGGCTTTTCAAGAAATATGCTGAAGTTGAGGTATCGGGTATCCATCCTAATTTTTGAAAGGTGCTGAAGGAAGCTCTTTGCGAAGTTCAGAACTTTTCCCCATGAATCCTCAGATTTCCACTTGTTTAAAGTATATTCTCTCAGATTGCTCATTGTTTCGTAGCTGATAACTCCCTGAGTTTGCTCCCAGAATACTTTACTTGCCCTTTTGATCCAATCTTTAGTTTTCTTTGCCACTCCTCTCAATCTCTGAGCAGTATAGCTTTCAAGCTCCTTTCTTGTGTAATCGAGTTCAAGATCCATGAGACTGTTTGAAGGCGAAGACTGTTTTTGTGGCACATTTACTATACTTTTGTTAGATATTTGTTGTAATCCTGTTATATCCTTAACGGACTGCTCTCCTTCCCAATCGTCGCCCTTACAAGGCGGAGATCGCCGGTTCGAATCCGGCCGAGCCCATTTATTTTTAAAATCTGGATTTCTATTGGTTCCCCAGTCCTCAAATAGCTTATAAAAGAGTCTATTATCTCTGAGATCCTCCCTCTAAAATTCTCTTTTAGAAATATATAATTCTCCTTTGAAATTCTGATGCGCAAATCTTTGAGTTCTCTGGCTCTTTTGGGCGATAGCTCCTCTCTAAATGTTGATCCACTATACGTTCGTACACGTTCGTGCATGAACGTAATAACGGCGAAAGGTCTTAAGCATTTCGTGATGAAAAAGCAGTCTTTAGGCGGTTTACTTTCTGCAGCAGATGCAAACAATCAGGATTTAGTTGATCTGAGATGTTACATAAACAAGTTGATTCAACCCTAAAATCAGCATGCCGACGGTTTTGATTGGATCCACCAGATTGAGCAATCAACAAATCAAAATCAACATGGTGAAGAGGTAGGAGTTATGAAGTATCCCAGCCTCAGGAGTTTGAAAAGGAAGCTTGTGGAGATGCTAAGGCGAGAGCTTAAAAGCAACGTATCCTTCTACTCAAGACTTCTCGGTGGGAAGTACGGCAGAATTTTCATCAAAATGCAGAAGACGAAGTGGGCGAGCTGCTCATCCAAGGCGAATCTGAGCTTCAACCTCGCTTCGCTTGCATTGCCGGAAAAACTGAGGGAGTACATTGTGATACATGAGCTTACGCATCTGCTGGAGGCGAGGCACACAAAAGCCTTCTGGGATACTGTGGGATTCTACTATCCCGAGTACGAGGAGGCTGAAGAAGAACTCAAAAAATACTGGGTATTCGTTGAGAGGAATGAAGTTTGGAAAAGGTTGAGGTGGGTTAGATAGCGTTTAGATCAACTGAAATCTAGTGGACTGTTGATATAAGTAAAACTTAAGTATAACCAATTCTTACTATTCCCATGCCAAAAGTGAAAACATCCGTCAAAGGGCAGATCGTTATACCCAAGGAAATAAGGGATGCACTGGGAATCAAGCCGGGAAGCATCCTGAATATTCGCGTGGAGGATAAGAAAATAATAATAGAGCCAGCTCCCTCTCCACCAGAAGTCTTTGTAGAACTTGGCGAAGAATCTGAAAAAATTCTGCGGGAATCAAGGAAAGTTGACGAGGAAAGAATAAAGAGGTTGCTGAGGGATCTGGGTGTCGAAAGCGGTGGTTGATACAGGCGTTTTCGTGGAGTATATAGATAGAAAAGCTCCATACCATGAAGCGGCAAAGGCAATAGTTAATTCACTTGGGCAGCTTGAAATAGTTCTCCCCTCAATAACTCTTACAGAAATCTGCTACGTTTCCGCACGTATATTCATGGCTGCAGGGGTGGAAAATGCCCTCGAAAAATCAGTGAAGTTCGTGGAATGGCTCTACAGCCATCCGGCGGTAAGTGTTGTGGATAGCTTAACTTTGAACATAGAGGCGGCGAAATTAAAGCTGCAGTACGGTATTGCACTCGCTGATTGTTATGTGCTCGCACTATCAAAACTTGAGAAGTGTAAAGCGGTATTCAGAAAAAGAGAAAAAGAAATGCCTGAAGAGATTGAGATGGATTTTGACGTTATGTTTCTTGAGGATTATGTAGAGGTGTTTTAAATGTCTGGAATCGTGGGTGTAATCTTCCAGTCCCAAGCGGTTCATGGATCGCTTCCTCAACGTGTTCGTGAGGCCAGCTACGGTTTGGAAGCAGCTAAAGTCGGGCATGAAGTTTGTGTTTTATCAGTCGCACGAGGATACGGGATTTGTTGGGGGAGGCAAAGATAAAGAGGGTTATCCTTTCCGAGAATCCAATGCAATTCTTTGAAACTTTCGGAGACAGAATTTTCCTGACAAAAGAAGAGCTGAAAGAGTACATTAAATCACAGGAGAGATGGAGGAGAAGAGAAAGCAAGAAAAAGAGGCTCTGGATGGTAATTGAACTGGAAGGTATAAAGAAGCACGACAAGCCAATCAAGCCGAAGAGGTTTGTGTCAGTTGGAGGGCAGTATTTGAGAGAGTGATATGCCTAACTCTACCCCGATTTTTTGATTTTTGATACATCTGCCTAAGAATAATTCAATTGAAATGAAATTTTAATCCCCCAATGGTTGCAATCGTCACTAACTGCTTGAAGAACTTATTGAGATTTAAATCAAGTTCACGAACCACGAACAGAAAGTTCATAAATTGTGAACTAATAGTTCATATATCATGAACATCTGGAGATTGATGTCGAGTAAAGAGAGGGTTGAGACTCTAACCTTTATACTTGAAAGGGAAACTGTTGGTGTTGAGGAAACAGCCACCTTACTCGGAAGAAGTAAAGGTTTCGTGTCGCAATTTTTCAGTTTGCTGGAAGAGGAGGGCATTCTGAAAAAGATTGGAAGGAGATACAGGGTTTTGAGATCGCCAAATGTTAGAGCTATCAAAATACTGCTGAACATTGCAAGAATTACTGAGGTTCTTGAAAGGCACAGAAAGGTGTGGATGGTAAGTGTGGGAATTTACGGAAGCTTTGCAAAGGGTGAAAACACAGAAGGTAGCGATTTAGATATCTGGATAGTGGTTGACAGATATCCAGAAGAGAGAGAAATTGCAAGGGTTGAGAGGAAAATTTCAGAAGAAACTGGAAAACAGACCCATCTGCTTATTCTCACCAAAGAAAGAATAGACAGGTTGAGAAGGGAGGATCCAGTTTTCTACTGTGAACTCCTAAATTCGTTTGTTATTTGGGGGGAGGGTCTTGAATTTTGAGGAGTGTGTGAGGAGAGGTTTACTGAGGAGAGTCACTCCTTCTTTGGGTAAAACGAAGCAAAGTATGAAAAGGGCAGAAAAATGGCTTTTTGATGCTGAGAAAAGCTTGGAACATGGGTTATACGATAACTGCTTGATCTCATCGTACTTGGCGATGTTTCATTCGGCAAGAGCCATACTGTTCCGAGATGGGTGGAGGGAAAAGAGCCATTTCTGCATTGCGAGATACCTTGAGGAGAAGTACGTCAAGCAGGGTAAGCTGGAGAGAGAATGGGTTGATTTACTCGACAGGCTGAGGGAGACAAGACATGCCGATCAGTACGATATATCTTACTTTGCAACACAGGAAGAGGCAGAGTCCGTCATAAATATCGCCCATGAATTTGTGGAGCGTATGGAGAAATTGCTGGAAGAAACATAGCAAAAACACATATAATGGTTTGTATGAATTTTACTATGGTTTACTGGCTCTGCATAACAACCGAGGAGAACTGGAAGGTGATCAAAGAGAGAAACGTGTGGGGCGTTCCAGAGAGACACAAGAACACAATTGCAAAGGTAAAGCCGGGAGATAAGCTTCTGATCTACATTAAACAGGAGAAAGTAGGTGATGAAATTAAACCCTCAAGGATAGTGGCTGTTTACGAAGCAGCATCAGAAGTGTTTAGGGATTCCTCAAGAATCTTCAAAGCGCCAAGAGGAATGGGTAGCGAGACCTTCCCTCTTCGGATAAAGCTCAAACCTATTGAAATCTTCCCTACACCAGTGGAATTCAAACCACTCATCCCAAAGCTGAAGTTTATCAAGAACAAGCAGAAGTGGAGCGGGCATCTGATGGGTAAGGCGATGAGGGAGATCCCAGAAGATGACTACAATCTAATTCTGGGCGTGGCAAAATGATAGGAACTACCATCTCCAAAAATGGGGTTTTGGTAAGATTAACAGAAGAGCGATGGTACCACATTGTAGAGAACCACGATGAGCTTGCTGGTTTATCGGATGAAGTACTGCTTACAGTTGAGGATCCAGATTATATAGCCAAGGGCTGGACTGATGAACTCCTTGCGGTGAGGAAATTGAATGAAAGGTACTTGGTTGTGGTTTACAAGGAAATTGAAAACGATGGGTTTATAATCACCTCCTTCATAACTAAAAAGGTAGATAAAATTTTGAGGAGAGGAGTAGTATGGCAGAAGAAGTAAAAAAGATAGTCGATGCAGTTCCCAAGCTTTTAGATTTTCCTACGGGAAAATTTCACGTTGATTACGATAAGGAAGCTGACGTTCTTTACATAAGTTTTGAGAGACCTCAGAAGGCTACCGAAACAGAAGTTACAGATGAGGGCATTCTGTTGAGATACAGAGAAAACAAGCTTGTTGGAATAACGATCCTTAATGCGAGCAGATTTAAAGTTAAAGCATAATCAAAATTGCAGATGGGACATTTATTCATTTGTAAGAACGCTTGGTTCAATGATAAATTTCTACATTTTAATCCCGAAGTTACATGAAGGTTGCATCTTGGCAATGGCAGATGAAGCAATAATTAGGTCTGCATCGTCAATCATCTCTCCCCCTTCTTTCAACTTGCTGTAAAGCTCGCAATAGGTGAGTAGAACATCATTGTCAATTTCCACGACCTTAAAAAGGGCTTCAAGCAAATCTTTCAAATCTCTCCTTTTCCTCTCGTCTTTAAAATACCTCAAAAACTCCAGCAGTGTTATAACTGAAATTTTGCTTCCAACAAGTTCTTCGATATGCCTTCACTTCGAATATTCTACTAAAATTGAGGTATCAACGAGTATTCCTGAGTTTAAAGGATTTTCTAAACTCTCTGCTTTCCCTTTCAATTTCATTGAAATCTACTCCCTCAATTAGTGCCTCAAATAGCTTATAAAAGAGTCTATTATCTCTGAGATCCTCCCTCTAAAATTCTCTTTTAGAAATATATAATTCTCCTTTGAAATTCTGATGCGCAAATCTTTGAGTTCTCTGGCTCTTTTTGGCCCTTTCAGAGGAGGTCTGAATGCGTCCGGGAACTTCGGGGCAGAATTTCACAGCATTGCCGTAGATAGTGTTCCGGTGTCCGCGGCAATTGTGGGAAATAATTTAAAATAATAAATAAACAAAAACTTTATATGCCCTACCACCAACAATAATAGTCGCAGGGTAAACCGGGCTGAGGAGAGTGGTGGTTAAACGTTGAGCTGTGAGGGTAAAACCTCATGCTCATGTTGTATCCCCAGAAAGCTCCTATGTGTGGGACAGGAGCTTTGAAAATCTCCAGGGTCCAGACCCACATGCGACGGCTTTTTCAATCCAGAGTCTAACTGTATACAGAGCGGCTACTACTGGAGGGATATGGAGGAATGCAAATTCAATTTTCGAGCTTGTAGCTCCGCCAACCGACCTGGGATCATGCTTTTCACCCAGGCGTGAGAGGCGGAGCCAAATGCATTTCTGTCTGACAACTATTAAGATTTTTCCTTTACCTTTACACTTACAATTACAGGAAAAATTTTCGTCAGGACTTACAATAGAGTTCCGAAAGATTTATTATTTACTACAACACCTGAGCAGTTATGAAGCTTTTTGAGCCGATCGAATTTGGTGGAATGAAGGTCAAAAACCGCATAGTAATGCCGGCTGCGGAGCTGAACTACCACACCCCTGACGGTGGTGTCACAGACCGCCTCCTGGACTTCTACAGAGAAAGGGCCAAGGGTGGTATAGGTTTCGCCATAGTTGGAATAGCAAAAATTGAGCCGCATTTTTTCGGTGGTCTGGCAGCTCATGATGACAGGTATATTCCTGACCTCAAAAGGATAGCTGATGTTTTCCACGAGTATGATGTTAAGTGCGCACTCCAGTTGTGGCACCCGGGCAGATATGAAATTTCTTTTGATCCGGATCGCACCCCTGTGGCCCCCTCCCCCATCCCCCCGCCTATATTCTCCAAACGCACCCCAAAGGAGCTAACAAAAGAAGAAATTCTCCAGATTGAGGACGAGTTCGCTGATGCTGCTGTTAGAGCAAAAAAAGCTGGTTTCGATGCTGTTGAACTGATAGGTTCTGCAGGTTATCTCATCTCCCAGTTCTTCAGTCCGGCCACAAACAAGAGGACGGACGAGTACGGCGGCAGTCTGGAGAACAGAACAAGATTCGCTGTTGAGATAATCCAAAAGATCAAGGAGAAGTGCGGAGAAAACTACCCGATAATGATCAGAATCCCCGGAGATGAGTTCATCGAGGGTGGAAACACAGTAAGAGAGATGAAACAGATAGCCAGAATCCTGGAGGAAGCGGGAGTTGTTGCGATAAACGTCATGGCAGGATGGCACGAATCGAGAAAACCGCTGGTGACGATGCTCGTTCCAAGAGGAGGTTTTGCCTATCTTGCTGCAGAGATAAAGGAGGCTGTAAGCGTTCCGGTTATAGCGTCTCACCGGATAAATGATCCGCAGGTTGCGGAGAAAATTCTGCAGGATGGCAAGGCGGACATGGTTGCAATGCTCCGGGCTCTAATTGCAGACCCTGAGTTGCCAAAGAAGGCAAAGGAGGGCAGGTTTGATGAAATAAGATATTGCATAGCCTGCAATCAGGGATGCATGGATATGGTTATGCAGGCACAGCCGGTTACCTGCCTCGTTAACCCAACTGCAGGAAGAGAAGCCGAATTTGCAAACCTCAGGGCTGAGAAATCCAAGAAAATCGTTATTGTTGGTGGTGGTCCCGGAGGCTGTATGGCAGCCGAGATGCTGGCAAAGAAGGGGCATGAAGTTGTGCTGTTTGAGAAAACAGACAGACTTGGAGGTCAGCTGAACGTTGCCGCAAACTCTCCCCTCGCATACGAGTTTGCGGAAGTTGGCAAATACTTCGCAAACGTTCTGCCGAAGATTGGTGTGGATGTGAGATACAACACAGAAGCTAATGCTGAGATTGTTCTTGCGGAGAATCCAGATGTTGTGATAATTGCGGTCGGAGCATCCCCGCTGATTCCGCCGATACCCGGGATCGAGAATGCCGTAACAGCCTTTGACGTTCTCACAGGCGGTGCAGAGGTGGGTGAGGATGTTATAGTAATCGGTGGAGGTGGAGTGGGCTGCGACACTGCCGCAAAGCTCGCTGACGAGGGCAAAAACGTTACAATAGTTGAAATGCTTCCAAAAATAGGAGCGGATATAGGCATAAGCACCCGGTGGACGGTTTTACTTTACCTGAACCAGAAGGGTGTTAAAATGCTCACGAACACAAAGGCTGTTGAGATCAGGCCCGGCTCGGTTGTGGTGGAAAGAGACGGAAAGAAGGAAGAGCTGAAATGCGATACCGCAGTTATAGCCGTCGGGACCAGGCCGAATAATGGGCTTTATGAGGAGTTGAGCGGAAAGGTGTCAGAGCTTTATAAGATTGGTGACTGCGTGAAGCCGAGAAAGGCCCTGGATGCGACGAGAGAGGCGGCGGATCTGGCATTGAAAATCTAATTTTCATTTTTTACATGTTTGAGTGCCTGTTTTCGTAACACTTAACTCTGCTCATAAACCCGAAGCATGAGTCTGGCATTGATAACTTACAACCCTATTGAAATTTTTTTGAACCGTGAGTAACTTTCTTCTCCATTCAAATGCTAAAACAGGAATGGAAAGGCAAATCTTAAATAAAATCATGCTGAAATTCGAATTGATGGAGGTGATCGTTTGGCTTCGATAAGTGGCTGTAGCGTTTATTTGCCGGTATGGAAGCTCAAAAGGGACGAGATTTCAAAAGAGACAGGGATGCCCTCACTTGGCGGGGAACGGGCAGTTGCACACTGGGACGAGGACAGTTTAACGATGGCTGTAGAAGCTGCAAGAAGCCTGGAGGGCAATTTTGACGCCGTAATTTTCGCTTCAACCTCCCCACCATTCCGGATAAAGCAGTGTGCCAGTTTCGTAGCATCAGCTCTCGATCTCGATAGCAGTGTTTTCACAATGGACATTACCGACACCATGAGGGCCGGAACGGATGCTCTCATCACTGCAAATGAGTTCGTTGATTCCGGACGGTTCAGCAGGGTTCTGGTTGTCGCTGCAGATTGTATACCTGCAAAACCGGGAACTCTTTACGAGCAGCTTTACGGTGACGCTGCCGCAGCGATCGTTGTTGAGAAAGATGGCGGAGCAAAGATCCTCGGCTACAGTACATCCACCATGCCCCTCCCCGGCTCATGGATGCTGGCTAACGATGATACTGTCAGAGATTATGACATGAGGGTTGACGCCAGATACGGGTATGCGACAGGCATTCAACAGGCTGCAATGCCCCTTTTTGCCAAGCTCGGTCTCAGCCCGGCAGACATTGATCGCATCGTCGCATCAGCTCCTGATCCCAAGAGCTACGAGGGTTTACTTAAAGTCGTGGGAGCCAGACCGGAAGAGTTCTACTTTGGCAATATTGGTATTGCCGGTACGGCACATCCGCTGATCCTCCTCGCATCCCAGCTTGAAAAAACGGGGAGGATTATTCTTGGAGGGTACGGTGAGGGAGCAGACGTCATAGCGATAGAAATTGAGGAGACGCAGGAGAGCAATATAGGAAGAATGCTTGAAAACAGGAAGGATATAAGCTATGGGGACTACATGTTCAACAGAGGATTTGTGGGGATCAGAGATGCTCCGGATCGCCCCTCCCTGACAAAGGTATGGAGAGATGAAAAATCAATAATCAGATTCTACGGGATGAAGTGCAGGAACTGCGGGACTGTCAGCTACCCGATAAGCAGATGCTGCATTGAGTGCGGGACAAAGGATGATTACGAAGAGGTCAGGCTTGGAGATAGAGGCAGGATATACACCTTCACAATCGATTACCTCGTCATGCCCGGCAACTACACCGGTGACGGTGTGCATCCACACTGCGTGGTGGTTGTGGACATGGATGGTGGGGGCAGGGTGTTGCTTGAAATGACGGATGTTCTCAGGGACTTCAGCGGAATTGAATGTGATGTGGAGGTCGAGAGAACGTTCAGACTGCTTTTCGAGAAGAACAATTTCAGATACTATGGCTGGAAAGCCCGATTGCCGAGGTGATGAAAATGCAGGAGGTTGCAGTTATTGGTTGTGGTGTCACAAAATTCGGGCACCACTGGGAGAAGGATCAGGAGGACTTACTTGTGGAGGCAGTTTACGAGGCAGTTAACGACGCCAGTGTGGAGCTAAAGGATATTGAAGCTGTATGGTGCGGAACTTTCTACCCCTCAACAGGAATAAGCGGAAACGTATTCAGCGATACTCTGAAGTTCTTTGGCAAGCCAATAACAAGAGCCGAGAATTACTGCGCAACTGGAATGGACAACATCAGAAACGCTGCCTTTGCGGTGGCGAGTGGAGCCTATGATCTTGTAATCGCCGCCGGAGTTGAAAAGCTGATGGATGCCGGGAGCAGAGGCCTTCCGCCCATAGAAGGAATTTTCAGCGTTGGAATGCCATATGTCAGTGCTCCGGGAATGTTTGCGATGGCTGCCAACAGAGCCTTTAAAGAGTGGGGGTGGACAAGGGAGGATCTGGCAATGGTTGCGGTTAAAAACCACTACAACGGGGCAAGGCATCCAAAAGCGCACTTCAGGAAGGAGATCACAGTGGAGAAGGTTTTGAAGGCTCCCATGGTAGCCTACCCTCTTGGAGTCTTCGACTGCAGTGCCGTGAGCGATGGAGCAGCGGCAGTTGTGCTGACGAGACCAGAAATAGCAAAAGAAATCGTTGGAGACAATTACGCAGTTATAAAAGCAGTTGGAATGGCAGTTGAGACCATGCATCCTTGGCACCGTCCATCTGAGAGCTTTTTAAGCTTCCCTGCAACTGTAAAAGCTGCAAAAATGGCTTACAGGATGGCGGGAATCGAAGATCCAAGAAGAGATCTGGATTTCGGTATAGTCCATGACTGCTTCACAATAACGGAGCTCATAAATTACCAGGATATGCAGCTCTGCAAGCCAGGCGAAGGTGCTGAGCTGATAAGAGACGGGGTTACCTCTATTGACGGAGATTTCCCGATAAATCCCGACGGCGGACTGAAGTCGTTCGGTCATCCGATTGCTGCATCAGGAGTGAGAATGGTGGCAGAGCTTACAAAACAGGTCCTCGGGAAAGCTGAGGGACTTCAGGTGAAGGATGCTGAGGCAGGATTCGCCCACAATCTTGGAGGGCCGTACTCGGTGGCTACTGTGGCAATAGTTTCAAGGCCTTAGGTATATCCTTACCATTTTTCCCCTTTCACTCTCCACGGTAAAGTTCTCCGTCACTGCCGGAACCAGACAGGAGTATCCTCGATGGAGATCAGCAATTTCCTTCCCCTTCAGCATAAAATAACCCTCTGCAGCGTAGAGAATGTTCATCACACCATTTGTGCTCATTTCTACCTTGCCTGTGACCTCTATAACCTCAACACCAAACTTTTCGGTCTCTGCCTTTCCTTTCTGCCCTCTTATCTCAAACTCTTCGGTTTTATTCGTCTTCAGCGCCTTTTTTACCTTCTCAAAGTCTTCCTTCCTGAAGAAGTACGCAAGGGTTGAATTTGACGATATCTCCAGAACTCTGATGCCTTCTCCTGCGTGTGGGACGCCCGGCCTGATTACAAAGGTGTCATATGGGTTTGTTTCGAATTTATTGAGCAGTTGCTTGAAATCAAATTCATCATCACTTTCCAGCTTCTCCTCAAGTTCCTCCAGCTTCACATCCTCCTTGAACCCGACGTAAGCACTTCCCCTGTTAAATACCATCCATACTGACTCCACGCCACCTTCCGGCTCACCAAGAGATTCAGCCACTTTGTCCGAGGGATGAACGTGAACCGGAGTTGCCGCTGTAGCCTCAATAATCCTAACAAGAATGGGAAAGCTGGGATATCTGTCAGCATACTCCCCAAATAGCTCTTTCTTGAATCTCGCAAACAGTTCGAGCATACTCATCTGCTGACCATCAACCAGAACCTGCGAGGGATTGGATGGATGGGCGGAAAACTCCCATGATTCACCAATACCTGTTTTTCTGAATCCCTTAAGCATGGCTATCCATTCACCGCCCCACGGTCTCTCTACAATATTTTCCTGAGCCTGAAAGATAAAACTTGGCAGATCCATAATTCCAGTTGACGGGCGAATATATAAAACTTGTGGGATAATAACATCGAAACCTTTTAATTTTGCATTCGGAACTTATCAACATGAAGGCTCTCTTTCACGTCGACTTTGACAGTACTTCCACATTTGAGCTGGCACTCGCAAACATAGAGAACTTTATCAAAGATGTTGGTGATGCTGAGGTCGCAGTTGTTGCCAACGGGTATGCAGTAAAGCTCTTTGTGAGGTCAGCCAATCCAAAATTTGCACAGAAGCTTGTGGAATTGAACGAAAAGGGGGTGAGGTTTTACGTTTGCAACAATGCTCTCAATCTCCACGGAATTGACAAGGAAAACCTGTTTGAATTTTGCGAAGTTGTTCCTGCGGGCGTTACAAAGATCGTTGAGCTGCAGAACGACGGTTTTGCCTACATTAAACCTTAGTAATTGCTTTTTTGAAAGCAAAATTTAAGATTTGGACAGCAAAACCCGTTTTGTGAAGTGGATAGTACCTGTCATATTCCTGATCATCCTGCTTGTTCCTGTTCATGCTTTAGAAGTGCATATCTTCATCGATAAAAATAGCGTCAATCTGGGAGATGAGATAAGAATTCAGGTAAGTGCTGAGAAGGTGAACAGAACCATGGATATCTACATCGTGAGCAGCACTGGAGATGGAAAACTTCTGTGCCATCTGGACGAGAACGAGAGCGTTTCAGATGTTTGCGGGCAAAACATAACGTTTAGAATACCCGAAGACTGGAAGGAGGGAACGTATCTTGTAAAGGTTCTGGTAAATGATGTTGAACCCGAAGAGCATTTCGAGGAATTTGAAGTTATCAAACCGAAAATCAAGGATGTTGATATACCCGAACTCGTATATCAGGGCAAAACGAGGGTGAAGGTTTACGTTGAAACCGCCAACAGCGAGGGTACGAAGGTAAAGATGAGGATGGTGGGCGACAATACAGACTACATTTATGAAGAAAAAACACCAGACTTTGAAAAGGAAAAAAATGTCTACGAGGCAGACATGGTGCTAAATCTGAGAGAGTTTTACGAAAGGACGAGGGACATATCTGACGCCATAAAACCCGGGAGCTACATTCTCGATCTGGAAGTGGAGTATGGTGGGAGAGTCTGGGATTCCAGAAGGATACCGGTATCTATCGTTTCTCCGGAAATTGAAATTTCCTGTCCCGATAAGATCAGTATAGGCAATCCGATCGTTGTAGATATAAAAACCAACAGGCTCAACGATTACAATTACGACGGAATAATTGCCGTTCTCGCCGGTACCAACTTTTTGATGTACAAAAAAGTGCATCTGGGTGAGGACGGAAAAGCCAGGCTTCAGTTTGAAACTGCCGGACTTGACAGCGGAAAGTACACACTCTACCTGCGTGATACCAGTGAAACCTCAACAATCTCCTACAGAGACCTTGCAGAAAACTACTATGATCTCGACCCAAACAACGGCTATGCCAAGATCATCCAGGCCGAAGATGACGTACTTGTCTCCAAACAGATTTGGCTCATGAATGAGGAGAATTCCAGAGCGACAAAGGTTTCTTTCAGCCCCTCCAAAGTTGAGGTTTTCAGGGGAAAGGATATTGAGCTTAGCGTCATACTGGGTGAAGCGATAAAAGTGACCTCTTACCAGTTCGTTTTGCTGAGTTCCAGCGATGCAGTTAAAATAGAGTCAATTACAACCCCAGATGGATTCAAACTGCTAGAAAAATCCGTACATCCTGACTATGCTGAAATCAACGCTGTAAGCTATGGAGAAAACCAGACCAGCATTCTTGCAAAAATTCTTGTAAAAGCTGCAAAGACGGGTGAGGCAACACTGAGGCTGAGTAACGTAAAGCTATACGGAAAAAACGGTAGTCTGCTTGACACCGACGTTTCGGGTGCAGACATCGTTGTCCTGAAACCTGCCCCAAGTTCGGGCGGTTTAAATGTTAACGTGTCTATTTTGAACGAAACGAACAACAAAACAGTTAAAGAAGAGGGAAATAATCCACCCCCAGCAGCAACAGATGTTACTGCATCAACCACACCCGAAGTTCTCGAGCAAAATGTAATGGATATCGACTTCAGGAAGGTTTTTATGTTTATGGCGAGCTTTCTGCTTACATACTATGCCGGAAAATTCGTCAGTAAAAGGATTGCTGACAGACGCTCCCAAGGCAAACGTTAAATATTCTTGGATAATCAGTCAATGCATGGGGACGGTGAAACCTGCATATATCAAGGTTATCGCAAGGGAATTGCTGAAAAAGTATCCTGAGGTGTTTACCGGGAACTTCGATGAGAACAAAAGGCTGGTTGCCGAACTCACAAACATTCAGAGCAAAACCGTGAGGAATAGAGTTGCCGGGTACATAACGAGGAAGGTTAACAGAGGGTTTGTAAATGTTTGAAGGCGTTATTCCCGCTATGGTGACGCCTTTCAAAGAGGATTTCAGCGTTGACTACGAGGGTATAGCGAGAAACCTCGACTATCTGGAAAAGCACGTAAACGCTCTTGTACCCGCCGGAACCACAGGGGAAGCTGCAACGCTAAGCTATGAGGAGCATATTGAGGTTGTAAGATACGTTGCGGAAACGTCAAAGCTTCCTGTGATCGGCGGTGCCGGATCAAACTCAACCAGAGAGGCTATCTGGCTTGCAAAGGAGGTTGAAAAGGCTGGAGCTGATGCGGCGATGCTCGTAACACCCTACTACAACAAGCCCAATCAGAACGGTCTTTACGAACACTATAAAACAGTTGCCTCTGAGGTCTCCATCCCGATCATCGTCTACAACGTGCCGAGCAGAACCGGGATTAACACAACACCTGAGCTGGTGAGAAAACTGGCAGAGATAGAAAACGTTGTGGGAATAAAGGAGGCTAGCGGGAATCTGAAACAGATATCTGAAATCATACGGACTGTACCTGAAGACTTTGTTCTGCTTTCAGGCGATGATTTTCTAACTCTGCCAATCCTCTGTCTCGGAGGCAGGGGGGTGATCAGCGTTGCAGCCAATGTTGCGCCGCATCTGATGAAAGAGATGTACACTGCATTTGCTGAAGGAAACCTGAGCAGGGCGACTGAACTGCACCACAGGCTGAGCCCTCTGTTTGAAGTTCTCTTCATTGACACAAACCCGATTCCGGTAAAGAAGGCGATGAACCTGATGGGTCTCGCTGCCGGTAAACCTCGCCTGCCGTTGATTGAACTGCCGGAGGAGAAAACTGAAAAACTGAGAGCTGTGCTGAGAGAACTTAACCTGATCTGAAAACATTAAAATTCCGATTCATTTTTATCCGACTGATGAAAGTCGCTGTTAGTGGAGCTGCCGGAAGAATGGGAAGACTTGTTGTGAAGAATGCTTTTGAAAAGGGACTGGACATTGCTCAGGCTTTTGACATCAGGGAAGTTGGAAAGGATGCTGGAGAGCTGGCCGGAATTGGCAAAATTGGTGTTTCAATTCAGGATGATATCACCAGACTGGATGCCGATGTTCTGATCGATTTTACAATCGCCGAAGCTGCGATAAAGAATGCTGAAGTTGCTGCGGAAAAAGGTGTGAAGATCGTTATCGGTACAACGGGGTTCACGGACGAACAGAAGAAGAGACTGGAAAAGCTGTCAGAAAGAATCCCCATGATTGTCTCACCAAATTTCAGTCTCGGGGTAAACGTGTTCTGGAAGATTGTTGAGTTTGCTGCAAATTTCCTGTCTGAGTGGGATACTGAGATCGTTGAACTGCATCACAGGCATAAAAGAGATGCCCCATCCGGAACAGCCATGAGGCTCGCTGAGATTCTGAAAGTCGTGAAAAAGGCGAAAGGAGAAGATGTCAATATCAAAACATGCAGAGAGGGAATAGCTCCCAGAGGAAAAGAGATAGGTGTATTCGGTGTGAGAGGCGGGGATGTGGTCGGAGAGCATACTGTATTCTTCTTCGGTAATGGTGAAAGGGTTGAGATAACTCACAGAGCTATGAGCAGAGAGTGTTTCGCTTCCGGGGCTGTGGAGGCTGCAAAGTGGCTCTTCAATGTCAGCAATCCAGGACTGTATACTATGAACGACGTTCTTGGGTTTTAGCTTTCATTTTTTTAACGGATTCCTCGTAGCTTCCGGGTACTGGTAAACCCACCCTGAGTCCGGTGGAGGGTATGGGGTATCTTATTCCCCTCCTGTGGGTCTCTCTGAGTCCCTCAACAATTTCATCAGCCATTTTGAATGGGAACGAGAAGGCGATTTCGAAGTCCTGGGTTTGTCCAAAAAGCCTGTCTCCGTAGCAGGGTATAACAAGCCTTGGTTCTCCAGAGATAAAGGCATCAAGCAGTTCAGCACATGCCCCTCTTCCCCTGATGATGGTTTCAAAGCCTCCACCTTTTTTATAAAGCGTTGCATGAACGAACCTCAGAATCTGAGCTGGCATACCGTAAACAACTACGAAATCCGGCTCATCCTCACAGATCTCCAGTGGAGAAACCCTGCACCCGATGTAATTTCTCTCAAGTTTTGGAAGGGCCTCTTCGTACCTAACACCCGTTTCAGGAGAATCGACGTAGCCGGCATCGTAGGCAAGCTGTCCGCTGAGATAGAGATCATCTGGATCTGCAAATCCGTAGGCAATTATGCCAACTGGGCAGGTTGTGTTGAGATCGAAGTAGACAACCCATCGATATCGCCTGGCCATGTTGTAAATCTGACATATCGTGAGTCCATCAAACCTCCTTGCTCTGCCTATCTCCTCTTCACTCTTCACCAGCTTGAATCCAAGAGGAAACGTCTGTGGGCGGATGTATCTCTCTATTTCGACAGCAAGTTCTGAACAGTTCATAACTCTCATCAATATTTAATATTTTAAAACTTACGTTAGGAGGAATGATTTCTTTCAACATGAAAAAACTTCAAATATTTTTTAGTATGAGACATAACGTGCAGAGATACAGATGGGTAATATTCGCCGTGATGTCATCCATATATTTCTTCGTGTACTTCCACAGAACGTCAACAGCCGTGCTTGCTGACGAACTCATGAATGAATTTGCGGTTTCGGCTCTGGCGGTTGGAGTGATGTCCTCTGCCTACTTCTACCCCTATGGAGTGTTGCAGATACCCGTTGGATACCTTTCAGACACAAAAGGACCGAGATTCACCACAACAGTTTTTACGTTTATAACATTTGCCGGATCGATTCTATTCGCACTTTCCAGCTCCTTTGGCATGGCTGTTGCCGGAAGATTTTTGATAGGTGTCGGTGTTTCTGGTGTTTACATCCCCACGATAAAAATACTCTCCCAGTGGTTCAGGGAACGCGAGTTCGCCACCCTCACCGGAGTTCTTTTTGCAGTCGGGAATTTTGGGGCGTTGGTTTCCGCATATCCCCTCGCTTTAATGGCAATAATCTTCGGATGGAGAGAGGCTTTTCTCATAATCGGATTCATAACTCTTTTTCTCGCCCTGCTGTGCTGGATAACTGTAAGAGACTCGCCACAATCCACTGAAACAGCAAAAATTTCGGACAGCAATAGTGCTCCCTTCACAAAAAATATCCGAACCATTGTTACAAACAGAACGCTGTGGTTGATTGCCTTCTCAGCCTTCCTGAGGTACGGCATCACCATGGGATATCAGGGGTTGTGGGGAGGGCCGTATCTGATGGACGTTTACAACCTTCAGAGAGATTTTGCAGGAAGTGTGCTCATGATGGTCGGAATCGGAACCATCGCCGGTGCCCCCCTTATCGGTTACCTTTCCGACAGAGTTTTCAGGACACGGAAGTGGTTTCTCGTTTTTGGCAGTGCAGGGCTGGCATTTTCACTATTTCCGCTGGCTTTCGTGACTAAAGGTCTGAGCCTGCCAGAGCTCTACATAATCTCCTTTGCGATGGGCTTTTTTGGTGGTTCCGGACCCGTTGCATACGCCCTAATAAAGGAGGCTTTCTCCCTGGAGGTCACAGGTCTGGCAACAAGCATTGTTAACACGTTTCCTTTTTTCGGTGGAGCGGCCTTTCAGATTATAATGGGCTATCTAATGGATGCCGTTGGGATCTCAAATGGTGTGTATCCTGCAGAAGCGTACAGTCTTGCCTTTAAATTCTGCCTGCTCTCAGCAATAGCTTCGACCATCCTCGTTCTGTTTGTCAGAGAAAACCGATAAGCTTTTTTATATCTCAGGAATTTGTGAAGGTTAATGATTATTGGAATAGATGTCGGGGGGACAAACACCGATGCTGCCATCGTTTCGGACGAAATCAGAACTCTGAAAGTTTCCAATGAGGTCGGAATAGGGGGAGTTCTTAAGGAGGTGTCCAAAGAGGTTGATCTGAAAAACGAGAAGGTTGTGGTGAGCACTTCCTGGCCATTAAATCTGATAATATCCAAGTTCAGTGAATATCACACCCTCAGCTTGGTTATCCCGGGCCCCGGATTGAATTACTCCGATTTTGGTATCATACTGAAAGGCTACGTTAACCACAGAGGAGATGTTGTTGAGGATATAGATCGGGAAGAGATCGAGAGAGTTTTGCAGGAAAACAAATTCGACAACATAGCCATATCTTCTAAATTCTCGGTCAGGAACGGCCACATTGAGGATCAAATCCTTGAAATCGCCCGGAAATATGCCGATGTTAAAAAGATTGCCCTCAGCCACTATGCAGGTGGAATGAATTTTCCGGCAAGGATCAATACCACAGTCGTGAACGCAAAAATAAAAGAGACCGTTCACAACCTGACTGAACTCATAAGAAGTTATGCCGGAGATTTCTACTACTTCAAGGGTGATGGGGGAATTGTGCCCTACCAGATTGTTCTCGAGAACCCTTCCGAACTCTACAACTCCTCACCAGCAGCAGTTGCGCTTGGGGCAAGGTATCTTACCAAAGAGGAGGACGCTCTTGTTGTGGATATAGGAGGTACATCAACAGATTTTGTCGAGCTTGTAAACGGGATGCCAAGAATTGTTGAAGGGATAGACATTTCCGGTAGGCGAACACTCATAAGGTGTGTGGACTCCATAAGCATCCCCTTCGGCGGTGACTCTCTGGTCGAGGATGGAAAGCTCATACCAAGGCACGGAAAATCTTTCGCCTTCGGTGGGGAGAGCTTTACCCTAACCGACGCTTTGAACTGCGCTGGAAACGAAATTGGCAATTACAGAACATCAAGAAAGCTTGAATGTGACGTGGAGTCTGTTATTGACCAGTACGTTTCACTGGCAGCTTCAACAGTTGAGAGTATTGGAGGGGACACAATTATAGGAACCGGATACCTCGCTCCATACCTTATTCCAGAAATAGCCAAGAGGGCGAGGGTAAGATACATAATCCCCGAACACTATGAATCGGCCAACGCTGTTGGTGTCGCAGTTTCAAAGATCAGTCTGACACTCTACGCCCGTATAGATACAGAAAAAGGCTTTGCTGCATACAACGGCAACGTTGAGGACTGCCCGTTCAGAACCGCAAGCCTTCCCGACGATGAACAGATTCTGGAGAAGGTTGAGGAGAAAATTGTGGAGATTGCAAGAAAATTTGGAGCTAGAGACGAGGAACTGGGCAGCATAAAGCCTGTTTACTTCCACTCATTCACCGTTGTCAGAGGCGGTATGAAGAGGGGAATTATAGCCGACGTCGTGATGCAAATCGAGCCGGGAATTCGGTATGATTGAGGAGTACAAGTTGCTTTTTGATGCTCTGGACGAGCTAAAAGAGAGGGCGAAAAAGGGATGGGTTGTGATTGTAGAGGGAATGAAGGACGTAGAATCGCTGAGAAATCTCGGAGTTGAGGGAGATATCATAATATTTTCAGGTTTTGCAGCGACTGCAGACGTAGTGGGAAGGAGAAATTCGATTATTCTGACTGACTACGATAGCAAAGGGATGGACATTGAGAGAGGGCTCGTGAGAGCGCTGCAAAGTTACGGTGTAATTCCGGACACAGAGATAAAAAGGAAGATTTTTTGCAGTATTAAAAAAGATATTTCGAAGGTGGAGGAGCTGTTTTCGTTTGTCTCGAAGATAACAAACAGTAAGTAATTTATTGGGCAAACAAGAAAGAAACTCGGTGATCAGAATGGACGTTGTAATAATTGGTGGTGGAGCTGCTGGCCTGAAGGCAGCTTCCAGAATAAGAAGAAAGGACGCTGAGGCTAACATTACTGTTGTGGATGCCGGAAAATACGTGTCCCTGGGCAGATGTGGTCTGCCATACTATGTGGGGGGCATAATTCATGAGATCGACAACCTGAGGGAGACAACCTATGGGGCGGTAAGAGATGAGGACTACTTCAGAAGGCTCAAAAACATCGATGTACTCACCCAAACAAGGGCTGTAGAAATAGACAGAAACAGAAAAGCAGTGAAAATTATAAGAGGTGAAAGCGAGGATGAACTGAACTACGATTATCTCGTTTTAGCAACCGGATCGGTGCCTTCAAAGCCCCCAATAGAGGGCATAGATGCTGAAGGGGTTGTCACCCTGACAAGTGCAGAAGATGCCGAAAAAATAGTGGAGCTGTGGGAGGAGGGAGCGGAAAAAGCCGTCATTATCGGTGCAGGGCTTATAGGTCTTGAATCTGCGGAGGCTCTGAAGAACCTGGACATGGATGTCACCGTTATTGAGATGATGAACAGGGTTGCACCTGCCCTGCTTGACAGAGAGATGGCAAATCTCGTTGAAAATCATCTGAGAGAGAAAGAGGTGAAAGTTCTAACATCCACAAGAGTTGAGAGGATAATCACAGAAAATGACCGAGTTTCAGCAGTTGTTGCAGACGGTAAAGAGTTTGCTGCTGACGTTGTAGTTATTGCCACCGGTGTTAAACCGAACACCGAGCTGGCCGTTAATTCGGGACTTAAAATCGGTGAAACCGGTGGTATATGGGTCAATTCCCGCATGCAGACGAGTGATGAGTGTATTTATGCTGGTGGTGATTGTGTTGAAACAACACATCTTGTTACCGGGAAAAAGATTCTGGCGCCCTTCGGCGATGTGGCAAACAAACATGGCAGGATCATCGGAGAGAACATCACGGGAGGAGATGTGCAATTTCCCGGTGTCATTGGTACGTCAGTATTCAAGATCTTCGACTACACTGTGGCCTCAGCAGGGGTGAACGAGACCTCCGCGAGAGATGCAGGAATTGATTTCATGACGGTTATCGTCCCATGCCCGGACAGGGCACACTACTACCCCAGGACAAGCTACATCAGATTGAAGCTTATTGTAGAAAGAGGCACCTGGAAGGTGATTGGTGCTCAGGCTGTTGGAACGGGCGAGGTTGCCAAGAGAATCGATGTTATATCCGCGGCCATACAGAACGGAATGACGATAGACCAGCTTTCAAACCTCGACCTCGCTTACGCCCCGCCATACTCCCCGGCTCTTGACCCGGTTATAACCGCAGCCAATGTTGCAATGAACAAGAGAGACGGGCTTTTTGACGGAATAAACTCCTTCGAACTGAAAAAGATGCTGGAAAGCGAGGACATCGTCGTACTTGACGTGAGAAGTGAGGACGAGTTCAAAGAGAGGAGAATTGAGTCTGAAAAGGTTATCAATATTCCGATTTTGGAATTGAGGGAAAGACTGGACGAGATTCCCAGAGATAAAAAGATTGTCGTGGTATGCGCCATTGGGCTGAGGAGCTTTGAGGCTTTGAGAACGCTTAAAGGTGCGGGATATAAGGATGTTATGATCCTGGAGGGCGGGATGGCATTCTGGTTTGATTAAATCGAAAACTTTATTTTTTAGTCCAAATCATTTTTAAAAATGAGTATTGATGAAGTTCTGGCAGTTCTTAAAAAGGCAGAGAGTGAAGACCCCAGCCCATCTTCAGGAAGACTTTTCGCATACGTTTACGAGACAGGAGATGAGAATATACGGAAGGTTGCAAGAGAAGCGCTGATGATGTTTGGAGAGAAAAACCTTCTGGACTTTACGGTTTTCAAAAGTGCTATCTTCTTCGAGAGGGAGGTTGTGAAATTTGCAAGGGAGCTGATGCATGGAGATGATAAGGTTACGGGTAGCTTCACATTCGGCGGGACTGAGAGCATCATGCTCGCTGTCAAGGCTGCAAGGGATCACTACAGGAAAAAGGAGGGGAGAGCATCGGTGCCTGAAATCCTCGCACCAGTAACCATCCATCCGGCGTTCAGCAAAGCTGCACACTATCTCGGCCTTAAAGTCGTAAAGCTGCCGGTTGTTGAGACCAAAGCAGATGTCAACACGTTTAATGAGATGGTGTCCGATAAAACGGCTTTGATAGCACTCTCAGCACCCAACTGGCCCTACGGCACGGTTGACCCTGTTGGGGAGATTTCGGAGATCGCACTGGATAAGGATGTTCTGCTTCACGTTGATGCCTGTCTCGGAGGTTTCATTCTGCCATTTTTCGAAATGCTGGGTGAGAAAATTCCGAAATTCGACTTCAGAGTTGAGGGTGTGACATCCATCTCACTTGACGTGCACAAATACGGTTACGCACCGAAAGGTTCATCCGTGGTGCTATTCAGAGATGCAGAACTGAAAAAGCAGTCGATGTATGTTGATGTATCCTCTCCGGGATATGTTTTCGTAAATCAGGCTGTTCTGTCTTCAAGACCTGAAGGGCCACTGGCTGCAGCTTTCGCGGTAATTAGCTATCTCGGTGTGGAGGGCTACAGGAGTCTGGCGTCAAAAATCCTCTCAGCAAGGGGAAAAATTTACAGCGGGATGAAAAGACTCGGATTTAAAAGTGTTGGCAGCGTAGAAAGCAGCATTCTTTCCCTTTACAGCAATTCAGATCTTCTGGGCTTTGTGAACAACATGAAAAAACTTGGCTGGCACCTTCACCTCCAGAAGGGACTTAAAGAATACAGCATCCCCGACAACATCCACCTAACGCTCAGTCCTGTACATGAATCCGCTGCAGATGATTTCGTGATGGATGCGGAGAGAGCGATGGAAATGGAGCCTGAAGTTGACTCCATACAAATACAGAAAATGGTTGAAAGAGGAGAGTTTGGTGAGATCATAAGGGGAATCGAGGACGGCAGAATAGATTCGAGCGTAATCCCGATGTTGCTCGATGCGGTCCCGGAGGACGTGGCAGTGGAACTGATCAAGAACGTCGTGATTGAGTGGTTCAGATGAGGGGTTTGCTGACCCTCGGTTTCATATTCATCGTATTTGCCTCCCAGGCAGTGTGGGTAACGTTCTCACCCGTACTGACTCTGGCGTCGCAGGATCTCAATGTCTCCGTTGAGCTTCTAGGGCTGCTTGCTGTAACCTACCCGGTTTTTTTCCTGATACTCACGATACCCAGCGGCCTGCTACTTGACAGGGATTTTAAAAAATGGTTCCTTTTCGGATCGCTAATGACGTTCTTCGCAGCGAGTGGAAGACTGCTGAGCTTCAACTACTGGTGGCTGCTGGTATGCCAGCTTTCAGGAGCGTTAGGACAGCCATTTCTCCTGAACGCCTTTGTCCCGTACTCTTCCCAGCTATACGGCGAAAGAAGGGCTGCAGTGATCTCAGCATTGAGTCTGTCAATGTATCTCGGAACTGTCTTTGCACTGGCCACCGGGCTCAAGCTCTACACTCTTGGTGGGCTGGACATGCTCATACTTCCTGCTGCAGCCATGTCAATTCTCGGAATTTTGCTTGTCCTGATTTCGATCAGAGGTGTCGAATTCCGCAGGGCTGAAGAGTTCGAGTTCAGGCAATTTGGATCTGTTTTGAAAAGAAAAGACCTGTGGATTCTTGGAGCAATCCTGGGATTTGGGGTTGCGACATTTGATAATCTTGCAACATGGCTACAGCCGGCTTTGAGAAGTGTCGGACTGGAAAGAGTTGCCGGAGATGCGGTGGCAATCGCCATAGTTATGGGCCTTCTCGGAGTTGCGATGATACCTCAGAGAATCGCAAAGAGAAATCTCAGAACGATTTACATGAGGGCCATAACACCACTGATAGCCCTCTTCTTCGTAATTCTGATCTTTGCCATAAACGACATTGTGCTGTTTGCATTTCTCGGAATCAGCGGATTTCTAATGCTGCCCGCCTATGCAATAATCATGGACTGGATCGGCAAGTTCTGCAAGGGTGAAGTCCACGGCAGCGCTACAGGATTCGTGGGGCTTACTAGCAGAGCCATATCTGTTGCCCTGACTCTGGGGGCCATGTACTTCATCGGCAGCGCAGAACTCTACTTCTCATACCTCACAGTACCGATCACAATAGCGTTCATACTCACCCTTCTACTCCCCAACGATCTCAGGATTTCACAATCTCAAAGTGCACAACAGTAACAAATTCTTCTCCCTTTATATTTCCATAAATACGCTTTAAAGCAGAAATCAGTTCATCTCTGGTCTCAAACCCATCCCTTTTCGCGTCTTCATCACTGAGCTCTCTCACTCTCTTAACAACCACCTTGTTCACCCTGGCCAGAGCAAAGGTATTTCCGCCTGCAGTAAGCTCAACTATCCTTCCAACTGGATAGCTCTTTATTCCTCTTCTAACCGTTGTAATCTTTCTTCCCGAAATTATCGGCTCAACATACTCGGAGTCAAAATTAATCCTCTCCATGGTACCATCTCCAGACCTTCCTTACAGCATTCAGCATGATCCTGTACTTCCTGAATCCTTCTCCCGGAAGATCCTTCCAGTGCTTGAGCTGAAGACACTTTCCAATCAGAACAAGCTCTTCAACCTCCTCCAGCTCCTCTCTATCGGTTCTAGAGTAGTAATATCTTACCAGCGGCCTAACAATATCGGAAACGTACTCATAAAGACTCATTCCCTGAAAATACTTGCTCATCCTCCTCTTCTCCACCTTACCGAATTCCGGAACTGGAATTTTCACGTCCCTCCTGAGCGATTTGAGCAGTATCAGGGCCGTTTCAATCTCCAGGTCTGAAAGTTCATCGGCCAGATACTCTATCAGCCTTCTGGTAAACTCCGCATTGAGATCCTCGAGTATGGGTCCAACATCAGACTTCAAAGCCCTCAGAACAATGACTGTGTGCTCCCCACTCACCTCATTTCGCTGAGGTGTGATATGAACAGGTATAAAGCCATTTTTCGTCCAGAATCTCAGCAGCTCATGTGAAACCCCAAATCCGGATCCCACCCACTCCATACCTTTACTACAAGCCCATTCAACTATTTTTGTGAGAGCAAAACTCCCGATACCCATATCCATCACTGCCGGATGGGTAGCAATTCTCACGACTCTGGCCCCCACCATTTTTGGGAAATTTAGCAACCAGTAATGCTTTAGCATGAGATCGGGTATTATCTGTCCTTTAGGTTTATACCCCTCCCTTATTTTCTCAATCGTTTCCTCGTCAAGTTTTCCCTCAACTGCAATATGTAGAGAGCAGACGGGCTTTCCGTTAACTGTAACGACGAAGGGGATGTGATTGGGCATGTCTGAAAGAATTGCCAGATCCGAGGGTCGGTTGCGGTAATGTGCCAGAACGTATATTCCAAAAAACTCCCTCAGGAGCTTTTCATTGCCCATTAGTTCATCCTTGCTCAGCTCCATGAACTCCAATTTGCCCTCTTTTATTGCCACCAGATCATTCTCATCCAGTTCCGCTGGCTGTGCATCCAGGAGCAGAACGTCATAAAGCCACTTTTCAATCGGATCTCCTCTGCCATACCTCACTGGCTCATCCATGTGAATTCTGTCTATTTCAACGCTCTCATCGCTTTCAAGCCTCTTGAGGAATCTGATGCTGAATCCCCTTCCTGTCCCCTCATACCCGTGGATGGTTGTGGAGAAAATCATGTACCTGACGCCCTCCGTAATTTTCAGAAGAACCGGGACGTCAATGCCGGCAGCTTCATCCACGATAACGACGTCAGCAAAATCCTTTTCAAGCATGGCCCGTCTTGGTACAACGTACTCAACCCTCGCATACCTGCTGTTAACGACCGTAATCATACCGTTGCTCTCTTTAGCGAAGTATTTTGTCATTCCCTGCCTCACCATAGCCTTCAAAAGGAATCTGAAATACGTCTGAACCGACTGAGGAGTGGGAGCCACAACCATTATCCTTACAGGTCTTTTCAGCAATCTCTGCATTCTCGAGATTATGAACGGTGTAGCGATACCAAGTATTGCGGTTTTACCCCTACCTCTGTCCGCTGTTATCACGACAGCCTTTCTCTCCTTTTCTCTCTCAAAGAACCTCTCAAAAAGCTGAAGAACCCTGACCTGATCCTGGGTTGCACACAACTTGTAAAGTTTCCTTTTTATCTCGATTTCATCAGGTATTGTGATCTCCTCTCTGGGGACATCCACGGCCTGAAATTCAAAGTGCTTCAATATCTTTCTCCGATCCGCATCAAAGACTATTATGCCTTCAGCCTGAAGTGTTCGCCGCATAAATCGATTGAAAAATCTTGCATCGATGTCGTCAATGGTGTATGGCTCGCTTATCAGGTCTTCATGCCACCTGCTCTTCAGATTTTTCCAAGATTCTATGGGTGGAGAAAAGGCGATTATCACACCACCTTCTTTTATGGTCTCAACAATTATGCCGAGATCATTGGGGTGGAACCCCTCGGTAAAGTCGATTAAAAGTGAAGAATATGTCTGACCGAGAACCTTGGGAGAGTCTCTGTAATGCAAGAATTCTCCCTCAAAATACTTTCTAGCAAGCTCCAGGAAAAAACTTCTGCCGGCTACTAGCAGTTTGTCTTCACCGCTTCTTTTCCTATGCTTTTTGTATATCCTTCTTGCGAGCTTTATCACTCTTTCATCAAGTTCCTTTGAGCACAGGATCACCATAAACCTGTGTCTGTTCTCGGCAGCAATTTCTGCTGCTCTGGAAACCTCGGCAAGAAGACTTCGGACAGTCATTATATGAAGAAAGTGCGTGTTGGTTTAAAATATTGTGCTAGGTTACGAAAATATCAAGCAATCGTTTCTTAGCGGCCATATCCCTTTTGTCCCGCTCCCTCTTTCCAAAACTCCTTAACCACTCTGCAATTCTCTCCGATGCGCCCTTCAACGCAATTGATGCAGAACTCATTGGAGAAGAGAAGACAACTGGTCTGCTTACCGAAACTGCCTGCTTTACTGCAGAATCATGGGGTATTTCTGCAAGCACCACTCCGATAAGATTTTCAATATCCTCTATTTCAACCCCGTCATTTTCAGACTTCCCGTTTACCACAACCCCTATAACATCGTTTTTCATCTTTTCACTCACTTTCATGACGTAAAGCGATTTTTCAAGGGATCCGACCTCCGGACGGAGCACAACAATACTGGAAGTGCAGGCAGAAATCGCAATGACAGCATCCTCTCCAAACCCATCTGGAATATCGAACATGATTATGTCGCTTCTTTCAGAAATTCTCTCAAAAAACTCCTTCAACTTACCTTCCTTTCTAAATTCCTTCAAATTCATACCGGCTGGAACGACATAAACCCTCGAAAGTCCGCCATAAATTACATCTTCAATTTCAGCATCCCCTTTTACAAAATTTTTCAATGTAAGGGGCACATCCTCAATTTGAGTGAGACAGTTCAGCACCACAAACGAGGGATCAAAATCAATTACTGAAATTTTAAAATACTGCGCAAGCAGAACAGCAAGATTCATCACCACAGTTGACTTGCCATCTTTGCTGCCACCAGACGCTGTGACAATTGTTTCAAACATATAACATAATAAATTTTGAAATAACTTAAATTTTTCCATGTCAGAAAACTTTTAAATCAAACGAGTGAAGAGCCTCAGATGTCGTCACTGAAAGCGTATATAATAACGAGGTTTCTAATGGTAATCCCCACAGTGCTAATTCTACTAACCCTGGTTTTCCTGATACTCCGAATTATACCCGGAGACCCGATAACGGCCATGGTGGGGCAAAAAGTACCAGAGGATGTGCTGGAAAAGCTGCGACATGAAGCTGGACTTGATAAACCGAAACACATCCAGTACATTGAGTATCTCAAAGGTGTTTTTACCGGAAATCTGGGAAGATCGATGATATGGGGCAAAAGGCCGGTGATTGACGAAATAATGGATCATTTTCCTGCAACTCTTGAGCTAACAATTTTCGGCTTTATTTTGAGTGTTCTCATAGGAATTCTCACAGGTTCAATAGCAGCTTTCAACAGGGGAACCAAAGTTGACTCGGGGATGAGAATTTACAGCATCGTCGCTTACACACTATTCATACCATGGTTCGGAATGCTCCTGCAGATGTTGTTTGGCGTTTACCTGCAGCTCCTGCCAATTGGCGGCAGGATTACACCCGGCAACGCACCTGCAACGATTACAGGGTTATATGTTCTGGACTCAATTATTACCCTGAACATCAATTCACTCATCGACGCCCTTGCCCATCTTGCTCTACCATCTCTGACTCTCGGAATAGTTCTGTCAGGAGCGTACACGAGACTTCTAAGAAATAATCTCATCGATATACTGAGTCAGGATTTCATAAGAGCATACAGGGCGAGAGGTGTGAAGGAAAGAAAAGTGATTCGCCACGCAATGAAGAATGCCTTTATCCCCATTGTTACCCTAATGGGTCTGCAGTTTGCAATACTGCTGGCAGGGGCAGTGTTGACCGAGTCAACGTTTTCCTGGCCAGGAATGGGTACTTTCCTGATCGAAAGAATAGAATACAGAGATTACACATCCGTACAGGGTGCAATTGTTTTCTACGCTGTCTTTGTCGCCCTGATCAGCCTTATCGTAGACGTGATTTACGCATTACTTGATCCAAGAATAAGATACTGAGGTGGTGCAATGACAGAGGTCAGAAATCTTGCAACAACAATATTCGGATTCCTTCCGGAGGCCGAAGGCAGGTACATGGTCATATTCGGACTTGCGATTATTGTAACCGTTACCCTGATGGCCATATTCGCCCCAGTAATCGCTCCGTATGATCCGATAAAATTCAGTGGAGACGTTCTGAAACCTCCGAGTGCCAAACATCTGATGGGAACAGATAATCTTGGCAGAGATGTGTTTTCCAGAATGATCTACGGCTCAAGAATAGTCCTTGCTGTTGTTTTCTCCGCATCGCTCGTATCAATGTCCATAGGCGTCCCCCTCGGACTGACCTCGGGATATTACGGTGGAAAACTGGACAGAGTTCTTTCAATGCTCATGGACAGTATGTATGCATTTCCGGGCCTTATTCTGGCTATTGCAATTGCAGCAGTGCTGGGTCCGAGCGTTTTCAATGCCGTGGTGGCAATTTCAGTAGTGTACGTCCCCACATACTTCAGAATGATACGTGGCCAAACCATGAGCATTAAATCACAGCTTTTTGTTGAGGCTGCAAAAGCAATAGGAGCGGGAGACGCCAGAATAATGAGGAAATATATCTTTCCAAACCTGATACCCACACTGGTTGTTGTTTTCTCCTTGAGTGTTGCAGATGCAATTCTAACTGAAGCTGGTCTCAGCTTTCTTGGATTCATAGTTTCAGCACCAACACCGGACTGGGGCTTTGAGCTCGCTTCAGGAAGACCGTATCTACCTGCTGGTTACTGGTGGATGATCACATTCCCGGGACTGATGGTTATGCTTCTCTCGCTTGGATTTGCAATGGTTGGTGAGGGGCTCAGCGAGGTATACGCACCCAGGAGGGAAAGATAATGCTGCTGGAAATAAAGGATCTGATCACAACCTTCAAAACAAGGAGGGGAGTTGTTAAAGCAGTTGATAGAGTCTCAATGTTACTGGAGAGGGGAGAGTTCATTTCAGTTGTGGGAGAAAGCGGGTGTGGAAAATCGACCCTTGCCTATTCAATAATCCGACTCATCGACTCTCCGGGGGAGATTGCAGGGGGAAAAATACTGTTCGACGGAAAAGATCTCACAGCCCTGAGTGAAGACCAGATGAGAAAGGTAAGGGGAAAAGAGATAGGGATGGTTTTTCAGGACCCAATGACGAGCCTCGATCCCCTTGAAAAGATTGGAAAGCAGATTGCCGAAACGATAATGGAACACGAAGATGTCACAAAGAAGGAAGCATGGGACATGGCAAGAGAGATACTAGAGAAGGTTGGACTTCCTCCCGAGAGAGTTGATTCCTACCCCCATCAACTCAGCGGCGGGCAGAGACAGAGGGTTGTTATAGCGATGGCGGTAAGTCTCAACCCCAAACTGCTAATCGCAGATGAGCCAACAACAGCCCTTGATGTCATCGTTCAGGAGAAAATTATGGGTCTTCTGAATGAAATGAGAAAAGAGGGCAGGGCGGTGATGCTGATTACACATGACTTTGCCCTGGCAGCCGAAAAAAGCGATAAAATAGCCGTGATGTATGCCGGATGGCTTGTCGAAATGGGAAATGCAGAAAAACTGAGGGGCGATCCACTTCACCCCTATACAAAGGGCCTAATAGAGTCCGTTCCGGATGTGTGGGTGGACAAGGAAATCAAGCCGCTCCCCGGATTTCCACCTGATCTCGTTAATCCCCCTGAGGGCTGTAGATTCCGGCCGAGATGTCCGGCAGCCATGGAAAAGTGCATCAGGGAGCCTCCCACGACGGAGGTTGACGGCAGGGTTGTGAAATGCTGGCTATACGGGGTGGAATGATGATCAGAGTTGAAAGACTGAAAAAATACTACCCGGTCCAGAAATCCTCGCTTGAAGTTCTGCTTTCAAAGAGGCGGGATTTCGTAAGAGCAATTGACGGCGTCAGTTTCGAAATCAGACGCGGAGAAGTGCTTTCTCTAGTTGGAGAGAGCGGATGCGGAAAGACCACAACCGGGAGAATACTTGTAGGGCTTGAAAGCCCAACTGATGGCAGGATATTCTTCAAAGACAGAGAAATTACCAGTATGAGCAAGGACGAGCTGAGAAAGCTCAGAAGGTACATCCAGATGGTCTTCCAAGATCCATACGCTTCCCTGAATCCAAGAATGAAGATTGGAGAGCATCTTGTTGATTCACTGCTGGTTCACAACATTGCAGAAAGAGATGAAGCTGAGGAGATTGCAATGGCCATGCTGGACAGAGTTGGGCTGCCTGGGGAGCAGTTCTATCACAGAATGCCATACCAGCTAAGCGGTGGGCAGAGGCAGAGAGTGGCCATTGCAAGGGCCATGATACTCAAGCCGGAATTTGTCGTGGCTGATGAGCCTGTTTCGATGATAGACGTCAGCCTGAGGGCGTCAATTCTTGAACTTCTGATGTCATTCAGAAAGGACTACGATCTTAGCATGCTCTTTATTACTCACGACCTCTCCGTTGCAAGACTTGTGGGGGACAGGATCGGAGTCATGTATCTGGGAAGAATTGTCGAAATAGGAGAAACTAGGAAGGTTATCCACAACCCCAGGCACCCCTACACCGCAGCATTGCTCTCATCAGTTCCGAGCTTTCTTAAAAAAATGAAGAAAGTGGACATTATCGGTGACATTGCTAACCCGATAGACATACCATCCGGATGCAGATACCATCCGAGATGTCCCTTTGCCAGAGAACTCTGCAAAAAGGAGGAACCCGAGCTAGAAGGTGGCGATCACATGGTTGCATGTCACTACCCACTCGATATGACGATCTGATTTCTGTGTTTTATAAAACTCAGAAACCGAAAAACATTTAAATGCTACTTTGGTACTATGTGACATGAACAAAATAGGCAAGAGAATTAGAATTGAGAGAATAATAAATAGGGATAGCGAGAACACCGTAATAGTCCCCATGGACCACGGTGTTTCCATGGGCCCAATTGACGGGCTGAGAGATCTTGCAAAAACTGTCAACGCAGTTGCAGAGGGAGGGGCAAATGCAGTAGTGTTACATAAGGGCGTTGTTGGTTTCGGACACAGGGGTTACGGAAAAGATGTTGGTCTGATCATACACCTCAGCGCTTCAACCTCGCTCTCCCCTGACCCCAATGAGAAGGTACTGGTATGTACTGTAGAGGAGGCTATAAAACTTGGAGCTGATGCTGTTAGCGTACATGTCAACGTTGGTAGCAAAACGGAAGCTTTCCAGCTCAGCAAACTGGGAGAGATTTCGAGAATCGCCGGAGAGTGGGGAATGCCACTTCTCGCAATGATGTACCCAAGAGGGGATGGAATAAATCAGTTCGATGAAAAGGCCGTAAGTCTGGCAGCGAGAGTCGGGGCTGAGCTTGGAGCAGATATCATAAAAACGAACTTTACAGGAGACGTCAAAAGCTTCAAAAAAGTTGTCAGCGGTTGTCCGGTCCCAATAGTTGTTGCCGGTGGGCCGAAAATGGGCAGCAACGAGGAGATACTGACAATGGTCAGACAGGCAATGGATGCGGGAGCCAGAGGGGTGGCCATAGGAAGAAACATATTCCAGTCAGATGATCCAGTAAAGATGACACGGGCTATCTCAATGATCGTCCACGACAACGCTGAGGTAAGGGAGGCTCTCGAATACCTCACTAGCTGATGTATTTTGCAAGATCCTTTATTTTCCTTCTGCAGTAATGACATCTGGCTGTGACTTCTTTATCCTCCATACTGATGTAAAATATTGATTTTACTGGTTCTCTTTCCGCATTTGATATACACATGGGATTTGGACACTTCAAAACACCCTCGACAACTTCAGGAGGAGTAACCTTGAACTTTCTCTCTATTTCGTAGTCCTTAATCAGGTTGATGGTTGCATTCGGAGAGATCAGAGCTATTTTGTTCAACTCGTCGTCACTGATGAACATGCCCTCAACCTTCACGATATCCTTCTTCCCCATTTTGCTGCTCGGCACGTTCATCGCCATTGATACAGTAAGAGAAGTCTCCATATCTATCCCCAGGATCTTCAGTACGAGCAGCGCTTTTCCAGAGTTGATGTGATCGATGACGGTCCCATTCTTTATCTTGCTGATAACCAGCTCTTTCATAGCATCACCTCGCTGAGAATTGCCATTCTGACCGGTACCCCATAGAACGCCTGCTGGAAATATTTCGCATGCCTGGTGGAATCGACCTCGGGGTCAACCTCATCCACTCTGGGGAGGGGATGCATGATTATCATTTCCTCTCTGGCGTTTCTTATTGTATTCAGGGTTATCCTGTAACTTCCCGCCACCTTTCTGTATTCCTCCTCATCGGGAAACCTCTCCTTCTGTATTCTTGTAACATAGACAACATCCACATTACCAATTACTTCGTCAAGCTGTGCCCTCTGTACATTTCCGTCGATCTCCTCAAGCATTTCATCGGGGAGCGCCAGAGCTTCAGGGCTTACCAAGTAAATTTTCGTATCGAAAAGGGTTAGGGCTTTTATCAACGAGTGTATCGTCCTCGAATATTTTAAATCTCCAACGAGTGCTATGGATATACCATCCAGCCTACCGCATTCCTTCTGGATCGTGTAAAGATCGAGAAGTGTCTGGGTCGGGTGCTGTCCTGCTCCATCCCCTGCATTTATCACGGGCACCGAGGAGTTCTCCGCTGCAAACCTTGCCGCCCCTTCCAATGGATGTCTTATCACAATTGCATCGCAGTATCCAGAAACGACTCTTATCGTATCTGCCAGTGTTTCGCCTTTTGCTACGCTGCTCGCCTCCTGGGCAGTCATATTGATGACCTCACCACCCAGCCTTTTCATCGCCACCTCAAAGCTCATTCTTGTTCTTGTTGAAGGTTCGAAGAACAGATTTCCCAGTATCTTACCCTCGAGGATTTTCAGTCTCTTCTCCCCTCTCGCAACATCCTCGAACTCCTCAGCTTTTTTTAAGATATACCTGATATCCTCCCTGTCGAGATCGTTAATAGAAATGAGGTGTCTCATCGTATGAAGTAGGTGTGAGAGAATATATAGGTTATTAATCAACGATGAAAAATCAGGAAATCTGTCTCGGGCAGTAATCCACCCACTGAAACACAAAATTGTGTGACCGAAAATTTAAAATTAAGCTCAGGTTCACTTCTTAAAAAGGAGGTATAGCAAGAAGATGTCGGAGATCTGTCCGGTTTGCGGACTGCCGAAAGACCTTTGTGTTTGCGAAGAGGTTGCAAAGGAGCAGCAGTTTATTATGATCAAGGTTGGCAAGAGGCGATACGGGAAGGAGGTAACTCTCGTCGAGGGTATTGACAGTGGTGAGATCAATCTTGAAGAGCTTGCCAAGTACCTGAAATCGAAGCTTGCATGCGGAGGCACAGTTAAGAACGGTGTAATAGAACTTCAGGGAAACCATGTGAACAGGGTGAAGGAACTTTTAATAAAGAAAGGATTTAATCCAGAGAGGATTAAGACCTAGCCCTGTCTGCATATTCCATAATTTTTCTCATCATTTCTATATCATTCTCCTTTTCTTTCAACCTCAGTTCAAATATCTTCTCCCTGCATGCCATATAGGCATCAAACGCTTTGAGAATTAAATCCTCAGTTCTCCTGTTGAACTCAAATTTTTCACTCACACTCAACCTGAGTCCGTCAGCTATCATGTCCCTGAGTCTGAAAACCAGTCGAATGCTCTCCGAAGGGCTTAAATTGCGGTCAGTGGCAAGAAAACGCATAAGATTGTCGATTGCTTCTTCCACCTTCTCGTCTACGCTCTTCCCCTCATACGCCATCAGGAAACCATCTAAAATACCACCCCCAGCGTCTTCAATGTACTCAACCACTTCAAAAACTGGTTTTACTGAATATCCGGACAGGACCGACTCAATCCAGTTTTTTAAAGTCTTTTCTTTCATCTTCGGATCCATGGTTGGGATAAAGGCCTCATGACATAAGAAGATAACCTTTTAAGTTGCATACAGTAATGGCTGGACATGAGCGAAATCATGGAGATGCTGATAAGGCGTGGGTTTCTATGGCAATCATTCGAGATTTACGGAGGAATGGCGGGATTCATAGATTACGCTCCTCTGGGAAACAACCTGAGAAGAAAAATTGAAAGAATATGGAGAGAATACTTTGTAATAGACGAAAGAGCGGCAGAGATAGACACGCCAACAATCGGAATCGAAGAGGTGTTTATCGCATCAGGTCATGCTTCCTCCTTCACAGATGTGGCAATTGAGTGCAGTGAGTGCGGAAGGGTTTACAGAGCAGACCACTATGTCAAGGAAAAGCTCGGAATAGAGGTTGAAGAAACCGTCGAGGCCGTAAAAGAAGTTATGGAAGTTTACGATCTGAGATGTGAGTGTGGAGGGGCGTTCAGAGAACCGGCACCGATGAATCTGATGTTTTCGACAAAGATCGGACCCGGAAAGGGCAAGAAAGGCTACCTCCGCCCGGAAACTGCTCAGGGAATTTTTATAGACTTCAAAAGACTGGTTGGCTACTTCAGAGACAAGCTTCCGTTTGGCGTCGCCCAGATTGGTAGAGCATACAGAAATGAGATAAGTCCGAGACAGGGAGTAATAAGATTGAGAGAGTTCAACCAGGCTGAACTCGAGTTTTTCGTACACCCTGCAAGAAAGGAGCATCCGAACTTTGAAACTTTCGCTGAAGATGTTGTCAAGCTGGTCGATAAATTCGATAACCTGCATGAGGTCAGCCTGAAGGATGCGGTTGACAGGGGGATAATTGCCAATCAGATTTTGGCTTACTTTATCGGAAAAACGAGGAGATTTCTGCTTGAAATAGGCATACGGGATGAGAAGCTCAGATTCAGACAGCACAAGGATGACGAAAGAGCGCATTATGCAACCGATTGCTGGGATGCAGAGGTGGAAACCAGCTATGGATGGGTGGAGGTCGTTGGAATTGCAGACAGAACTGACTACGATCTCAGGAAGCACTCCATCCACAGCGGGGAAGATCTGACGGTTTTCGTTCCCTATCCTGAGCCGATTAGAGTAAAGAAGAAGAAGGCGGTACCGCTTATGAACAGGATAGGCCCCGCATTCAAAGAAAAGGCGAAAAAGGTTGCAGAAGCCATCTCAGCAGCCGAGATCGATTCGGAAGTGGATGAGATTGAGGTTGAAATCGATGGCGAGAAGATAAGGGTGGGCAGTGAGTTTTTCGAAATTCAGGAAGTAGAAGAAGAAATTTCCGGAGAGAAAATAATCCCGCACGTAATTGAGCCATCATTTGGGCTTGATAGAATCAGCTACGCAGTTCTCGAGCACGCTTTTGACAAGGACGTTGTAGACGGGGAGGAAAGGAGGGTTCTGAGGCTTAGAAGAAAAGTGAGTCCGATCGAGGTTGCGGTTTTACCTCTGCTTTCAAGAAGCCCATTCGAATCAAAAGCCCAGGAAATCGTTAATATGCTGCGTAAAAACGGAATATTCACGGATTACGATGATTCAGGAAGCATAGGTAGAAGATACAGAAGATACGATGAAATAGGCACCCCATTCTGCGTAACGGTGGATCACCAAACCTTTGATGACGGAACGGTAACCATCAGGGACAGAGACACCACCAGACAGGTCAGGGTTAAAGTTGATGACCTTCCCGCAGTTCTGAAGGAGTTGCTGAACAGCGAGAAGGACGTTACGGAATTCGGAGAGGTGTTCAGATAGTGCTCGTCCTATCCGGCGGGACGGGAACTCCGAAACTGATGCAGGGGCTGAAGGAGATCGCTGACTTCTGGACTGTTGTGAACACGGCGGAAGATATCTGGGTTTCCGGAAATAAAGTCTGTCCTGACATCGACTCCGTGATTTACGCCCTTGCAGAGGTTATAGATGAGCAGAAATGGTGGGGTGTAAGGGGGGACACCTTCACCACTCACGAGAGGCTGAAAGAACTGGGATATGACGAGGGGATGAGAATCGGAGATCTGGACAGAGCAACACACATCATGAGGAGCGAGGCGTTAAGGAGTGGAAAAACACTCTGCGAAGCTACAAGGATCGTTGCGAAAGCCTACGGTGTGCCGAATGAAATCTATCCGATGTGCGAGGAGGAGGTATCGACCATCATTGTTACAGATTCCGGAAAACTGCATTTTCAGGAGTTCTGGGTTTTAAAAAGGGGAGAACCGGAAGTCAAGGATGTTGTATTTGCGGGTATAGAAAGGGCAAGAATACCGGATGATGTGAAGAAAAAATTGGAGAAGGAAGATGAAGTGCTGATAGGCCCGAGCAATCCCATAACGAGTATCATGCCAATTTTGATGGTTGAGGACTTTGCAGAGAGGCTTAAAGACAAGAAGGTTATTGCTGTATCGCCCATCGTAGGAGACAAACCTTTCAGCGGGCCAGCCGGAAAACTGATGAGGGCCAAAGGATTTGAGGTCTCTCCCATCGGTGTTTTTGACGTCTACAGGGACTTTCTGGATATTCTCGTTGTTGACATCAGTGATGCGGATCTGGAATCTGAAAACATTGCTGCCACCAGTACGTTCATGAAAAGCAAGGAAGATGCCGTAAGGCTTGCTGAGTTTATAGTGAAGCTTTTTGATCGGATATGATAAACGTCGCTGAGATTAAGAAATTCCTGAAGAGGATGAGATATCCCAGACACTGCATCCACTGCGAGGGGATAGACGAGAAAGTTGACGATCCGGTTCATCATCCCAGCTACGAAATAACCCCATCCTGCAACCTGGACTGCATTTTCTGCTACTCAAAAGTGGCGGAAATGAAGGGCAAGGCTCCCAAACCCGGATACTACGGATCGCTGAATCCAAAGGCGATAACGATCTCACAGTACGGCGAGCCGTTTGTTGCGGGTAATGACAGGGTTGTGGAGATCATCAGGAAGCTCAGAGATAGATTCGGGGAAGTGAGGATTGATATCCAGACCAACGGAACACTGATTGATCCTGAAAAAGTCTGCAGTGAGGCCGATATCGTTATGATCAGCCTTGATGCCGGAAGCAGGAGAGGTTACGCAGAAATTACGGGCAGAGACCTGTTTGACAGAGTTGTGAAGAACATCGAAAGGTGCAGTGAGCTGACATACACGGTTGTCAGAACTGTTTTCATGCCGGGACTGAACGATTCGGAGCTCAGTAAGATTGCGGAGATTGCGGTTGATGAGTTGTTTCTACAGCCCGTATCTATATACAGAGAGAACAAAAAGCTGGTTGAAAGAATTGATCTGTCAAGAGCCGAAAGTATTGGTGAATTCCTCATTGCAGCATATGGCATTTCGAAAATTGCAGACGTGAGGATTCCGGGATGCCTGCTTCTGAACATCAAAAATTTTCTCATTGAATACGACATCGGAGATCTGATGCTCGTGAAAAGAGATGCCTTCGGAACTGTACCAATAATGCAGAGGAAGTGGAGATTCGAACTTTAGAAACCTATTTTTTCCCGCACTCCAACAAAACCATCATGAGATTTGCGGCTATAAGCGATACCCATGACAACCTTTCCGCCGTAAGGGAGCTTCTGGATACTCTGAAGAAGGAGAAACTTGATTTCATAGTTCATGCAGGGGACATAATTTCGCCCTTCACCATGAAAGAGTTTGAGGTTCTCGGACTGAAGCTGTACTTCTCCTTCGGCAACAATGACGGAGAGAGGAAAATCCTTACCCAGATAGCGGAGAAAAATGGCTGGGAAATCGGGGAGATAGCTGAATTTCCGGGTGGGGTGATTTACCATGGAACAGACAGGAGAATTCTGAGCATTCTCAAAAAAACCGGGCAGCTTGTGGTTACCGGTCACACCCACAAGCCATCAATAGAAAAGGGCGAAAGTGTTGTACTGAATCCGGGCGAGGTGTGTGGATATCTCACGGGAAAAAAGACGTTTGCCATTGTTGAAGACGGTGAGATAGCTCTGATGGATTTGTAAAAAACTCAAAAACCTTAATTAAACCCCGCTCAAATCGAAAGTATGGGTGTGCTGAGAGTCGTAAATCTGGGTGTCGAGATAGATGAAAGAAGAATACTCAGGAACGTTAATCTCTACATCAAACCGGGGGAAACTTTTGTTCTATTCGGGCCGAATGGCTCCGGTAAATCGACACTGCTCAATGCCATAATAGGAAACCCCTCATACAGGGTCGTTAGTGGGAGAATAATGTTCAAAAAGATAGATGTCACAAATTTACCGACAAATGAGAGAGTTAAGCTCGGGATGGGGATTGCCTTCCAGACGCCTCCTAAAATAAGCGGGGTAAAGCTCATAGACGTGCTGAGATACTGCGCCAAAATTGGGGGCTACACGGAGGACAGGATTGAAGAGTTTGCAGAGAGGATGAGGATGACTGACCACCTCTACAGAGAGATAAACGTCGGATTTTCGGGTGGAGAGGTCAAGAGATCCGAACTGCTGCAATTGATGCTCATGAACCCTGACCTGATTCTACTCGATGAGCCGGACAGCGGCGTTGACCTGGAAAACGTTGCCCTGATCGGTGAAGCCATCAATGAGCTTCTGGAGAGAGACAAAAACGATGATGAAAGGGAAAAATCCGGAATCATAATCACACATCAGGGACATATTCTCGATTATGTAGATGCTGATTACGCAGCAATACTGTACAAGGGCCAGATTGCCTGTATTGGTGAGCCCGAGGATATTCTCCATCAGATAAGGAGTAACGGTTACGAGGGGTGTTTGGCAAAATGTCTGAAAAATATGAGGAACTCGGAATAGATGAGGAAAGGCTGAAAGAGGTCGGAATCGAGCTGGACAAGTCCAAAAGGTCGGGCACCTTTATCCAGGAAGACCAGGAGGCAAGAACCTTCGCATCCTTCTTTGAGGGTGTGGAAGTAATGAGTATCAGAGAGGCAATGAAAAAGTACGACTGGGTTAAGAACTACTTTTGGAAGCTCCTCAGAAGGGATCAGGACGAATTCACAATGGAAGCTGATAGTGAGGACGTAAACGGCTACTTCATAAGAGCGCTTCCAGATGCAAAGGTGGAGATACCCGTTGAAGCATGTCTCTATCTAAAAAAGGCTGAAAAACAGAGAGTGCACAATATTGTCATAGCGGAAGAGAATTCCGAGCTGAATATCATATCGGGCTGCACATCTCACCCAGGAGTTGCAGGAATGCATATTGGTCTCTCAGAGTTCTTTGTTAAAAAGAACGCAAAACTGTCATTTACGATGATACATAGCTGGGAGCCGGGTGTTGAGGTAAGACCCAGAACCGCCATCCACATCGAGGAGGGAGGGACATTCATAAGCAACTATATCCTTCTGAACCCTGTAAAGCTCGTTCAGACGTATCCTACCGCCTATGTGGAGAAAGACGCTCGAGTGATTTTTAACAGCGTTCTGGTTGCTCTGGAAGGAAGCACAATTGATTCCGGAGCAAGAGCTGTGCTCAGAGGTGAGAACAGCAGTGCAGAGATAATATCAAGAACCATAAGCAAAGGTGGGAAGGTTATTGCCAGAGGGCATATTATGGGAGATGCGCCAGAGGTAAAGGGACATCTGGAGTGCAAGGGTCTGATGCTCTCGGAAAACGGATCGATTCTTGCCATTCCAGAACTGGAGGCCAGATATCCAAATGTAGAGCTCAGTCATGAAGCTGCAATTGGAAAAATAGCTGAAGAGGAGATTTTCTACCTGATGTCCCGCGGTCTGAGCAGAGACGAAGCCACATCGGCAATAGTCAGAGGTTTTATGGAGATAGAAATAAAGGGTCTGCCTGAGCCCCTTAAAGAGGCCATAGACAGGACGATAGAGATGGCCGAAAAAGACCTGCTCTAGTCAGAGAGTACAGCCCTCATCATCGCATGGCTCAGATTCTGCCAGATTCATCACCAGCAATTTTTTTGGTATAAACTTGTTTAAAGATGTTTTGCTGAACATCCAAGATGGGTAAGCGAAGATTGTCTGACCACGATATCCAAGGTAAAGGAGAGGTTTGGCAGGAAGAGTGGGGGGATCGCTTCCGTGGAACATTGTCGGTGAAAAGTTGTCGTAACCCATGTAATGAAGCCCTACAGATTCCTGAGTTGTAAGTTTGATGACCTAATCGAACCTGACATGCTGATCACTCTCGTTAACGATGGACTGCACCGCTGATATCTTTTCATGATTGGTTAAACGTTGCTAAACATGACTAAACCACAACAGATTCTATAAACGAATGCAGAATAAATCAAAAAATAGGATTGCAAAGTCCGAACTCCATAGCCCCGCGGGGATTCGAACCCCGGTCGCGGGCTCCAAAGGCCCGCATGATTGACCACTACACCACGGGGCTTCTTCAATTTCTCCGCACTCAGAGTAATAACTATTTCGATTAAAGGTAATCTCCAAGAGTTTGCTGCTTTAAGTTGGAAATAGTTTTCCATCGCTTTCTTACGCAACCCGGAATTGTGCCCCGCCTTATACACTCTTTTAAAAACTCTCTGGTTCTGGGATCGCTGGCATAACCGCTCCCAAAATCTCCAAAAGCCTCTTTCAATTTCTCTATCTCCTCTTCTCTTGCTACCTTCGCAACAATCGAAGCTGCTGCAACAAGAGGGTATTTCTCATCCGCCTTATGCTCGGCAATAACCTTAACCCCACAGAGCTCTTCAAGTTCCCTGGAAAGTCTCTCCGGAATAACATCCGGACTGTCAACATAAGCGATTTCTGGCTCAAGCCTTCTGATGATTGAAGCATAGCTGTCTTTTAAAATTTCATTTATCGTTTTCTGAGACATTTGTCTATCAAGGGTTTCGGCCTCTATTTTTAAAACCTCTACCCTCGCAATTTCACGTATTTTCTCCGCCAGCTCTATTCTCCTGCCATGGCTCAACTTCTTTGAATCTCTGACCCCCATCTCCAGCAACTGCGATTCACACTCACACGCAACTCCAGCCACCACCATGGGGCCAATGACACAGCCCTTACCAGCCTCATCTATTCCGGCCTTCATCAGAAACCCAGTTTCAGACCTTTTATCGGCAGCTTGTTCTTCTTCAATTTCTTCATCAGATTCTTCATGGTCTTGTAGTAAGTAAGAAGCTCCTTCACCTCCTGGGGAGACGTGCCACTTCCGATTGCTATTCTCCTTATCCTTGAAGAGTCTATTATTTTTGGATTGAGCAGCTCTTCCTCAGTCATCGAGTCCATAATTATTCTGAACCTTTTCATCTTGTCCTGCGTCATCTCCATCACATCATCACTGACCTTCATCCCAAATCCAAAGGGCAGCATCTCAAAGATTTTCCTGACAGGGCCCATCTTATTCATAGCCTCAATCTGCTTGTAAATGTCTTTCAGCGTAAACGTGCCCTTAAGGAATGCCTCTGGATCGAGTTCTTCCTCTCTGGCAATCTTTTCTATCTTCTCCATCAAAGCCCTGATATCCCCCATTCCGAGCAATCTTGATACGAACCCGGCAGGATCAAACCTTTCAAAGTCCTCCACTTTCTCTCCGGTACCGATAAAAGCAATGGGAATGCCAATCTGCCTCGCTGCAGACAAAGCCCCACCACCTTTTGCTGTACCATCAAATTTTGTGATGATGATTCCATCTATCCCCACAGCCTCGTGGAAGGCTTCTGCCTGTTTACTTGCAAGCTGTCCAATTGCCGCATCGAGAACCAGGAACTTATAATCCGGATTAACAACTTTGGCTATATCAACCATCTCTTTGATCAGCTCATCCTCAAGTGCATGTCTGCCTGCGGTATCTATTATTATCATATCACTGTCTCCAAGCACTTTGAGTGCGTTTTTAACAATTTTAACAGCATCCTTCTCTCCCTTTTCACCGTAAAAGGTGATCCCATAATTCTCGGCAAGCTGTTTCAACTGCTCGTAAGCTGCAGGTCTCCAGGTGTCGGCAGCTACCACTGCCGTTTTCATCCCCTTGTCCTTGAAATACTTGGCAAGCTTGGCCGTGGTGGTAGTTTTACCGCTGCCCTGAAGGCCTACAAGCATGATTTTGGATTTTTTAAGCGGTATCTCAAGTCCTTCCCCAACACCCTTGAGTAGCTCTTCGTAAACTATTTTCAGGATTTGTTCTTTTGCGTTGAGAGCCGGAAGTACATCTTCACTCAAAGCCCTCTTCTTTATAGCATCACTGATTTCCTTAACCTGCCTGACATTCACATCAGCCTTAATAAGAGCTCTCTGAATCTCCTTCACCATCTCCTCAACAAATTTCTTATCTATGCTTGAAGAACCGGCTATTTTCCTTGCCACTTCTTTCAGCGATTCTAGAGCCATTGTAATAGAAAATGACATTTGGTATTAAAAGGTTGGCGATAAGATTTTATTATCGCTGAACCGATATTATTTGATGCTCTTCAGAGAGTTTGCAGAATTTTGCGAAAAGCTGGAGAAAATTTCCTCAACACTCGAACTCACAGCGAGGATTGCGGCATATCTTCAGGAGATAAATGATGACAAAGATCTCTACGATACCGTTCTGTTCATCACAGGTAAGATCTATCCGCCCTGGGATGAGCGGGAGCTCGGGGTTGGTGTCGGACTGATCTACGAGGCTCTCGAGAACGTGAGCAGTGTCAAAAAATCACAAATTGAGGCCATGATCAGGGAACTTGGAGATCTGGGGCTGGCAGCCGAGGAGCTGATAAAGAGGAAAAAGATGGCTACACTGGCATTTGAAGAGCTTACGATCAGAAAGGTTAGGGATACTTTTGATCAGATATCATCTCTTACCGGAGAAGGGAGCAGAAAGAGAAAAATTATGCTCCTCACAGGGCTCTACGGACTCACAACACCCCTTGAGGCGCGATATCTAACAAGGCTGATTCTCAACGAAATGCGTCTCGGAGTGGGCGAGGGAATAATGCGGGATGCAATAGCAAGGGCTTTTGGCGTCAATCCGGAAACGGTGGAGAGAGCATATATGATAACCAACGATCTCGGTAAAGTGGCTGTTGTCGCCAGAACAGAGGGCGAAAAAGGGCTGAAAAATCTGAATGTCGAACTTCATGTTCCCGTCAGGATGATGCTCGCACAAGTTGCGGAAAATTTCGAACAGGCGATAGGTGAGATGGGGTCTGCTGCGGTGGAGTGGAAATTTGATGGGAGCAGGGTGCAGGTTCACTGGGATGGAAAGAAGGTGACGATTTACTCCAGAAGACTTGAAAACGTAACGAGGGCATTGCCAGAGATAGTTGAAGAGGTCAAAAAAAGTATCCGGCCAAACGTAATCCTGGATGGTGAGGTAATAGCCGTGAAGGATGGTAGACCGATGCCTTTCCAGCACGTGTTGAGAAGATTCAGAAGAAAACACGATGTTTCAAAGATGGTGGAGAAAATTCCACTGGAAGTTCACTTTTTCGATATCCTCTATCACAATGGCGAAAAAATAGATTTGCCGCTGTCTGAGAGAAGGAAAATCCTCGAGTCCGTCATCAGCGAAACGGGCAGAATAAAAATTGCAGTGCAAACGGTCACAAAAAGTGTCGAAAAGGTCAAGGAAATTTACCGGCGTGCCATCGAAGCGGGACACGAAGGGGTGATGATTAAAAACCCCTCATCGCCATACATTCCGGGAAAAAGGGGTAAGAACTGGCTCAAGCTTAAAGCCTTAATGGAGACTCTCGATCTGGTGGTTGTTGGGGGAGAGTGGGGAGAGGGCAAGAGGAGTCACTGGCTAAGCTCATTCGAACTTGCCTGTTTTGACACAACAACGGGAGAACTGCTCAAAGTTGGAAAGGTCGCAACCGGATTTACAGAAGAAGACCTCGAAGAACTTACCGAGCTCTTCAAACCTCTTATTGTATCACAAGAAGGTAAGAAGGTGGAGTTCATCCCCAAATACGTTTTTGAAGTCGCATATCAGGAGATTCAAAAGAGTCCCAAGTACGAAAGTGGCTACGCTCTCAGGTTTCCCAGGTTCATCAGGCTGCGAGACGACAAAGACGTTGATGAGGCAGACACGATTGAGAGGGTGGAGAACCTTTATAAAATGCAGTTCGAACAGAGGGAGCAATGAGAAGGGTCATACTCACTACGACACTTGCGTTAGGTATTGTGTTTATAATTTCAGCTATTGTGGGGTATCATGAGGCCCAGTACAACCCACAGCTCGGCGAGGGGCTGAAAAAATTCTTTGAAGGTTTCAGAGGGTTCATGGAAAATCCCGTACTGCTCATGCTGATAATTTTCGCAAACAACGCTGGAAAAAGCCTTGTTGCCATGCTAGCCGGATTTTTCTTCGGGATATTTCCCGTTCTGTTTGTCATCCTCAACGGATACATCGTCGGTGTGGTCGTTTCCGTGAAGTCACCCGAATGGGGAATTTACAAAGTAATTGCCGCAATTCTGCCTCACGGAATTCTCGAAATTCCTGCGATCATCATCTCCTGTGCCTATGGAGTCTGGCTGGGATACAGATTCTACAGAGCGCTTTTCAACGGGGAGGAGTTTAAGAAATACGTGGTGTATGCAATAAAAGTTTACCTGCGATTCATTGTCCCGGTTCTTTTTATCGCTGCTGTTGTTGAAGCTTTTATAACGCCACTTGTTGTTTCAGTTCTATGAAGGTGATAGTATGCAGCAAAAAAGACACGGCCAGTCAGAATATTAAGAACATACTCCTCAGTCTGGAGAGCTTCGATGAGAAGAATACCGGAGAGTATAAACTGTACATAGCAGAAGATTTTGCCATTGCAGAAATTGAAGAGAGACTCATTTACGCAGATTTTGTTGACTTGAAGCTATCAAAGCATCTGAAGGTTGACGAGCTCCTCTTTGCATCGAGACACAGCAGCAAGGACGGTCGTAAGATCTTCACTGTCCACGTTTCCGGTAATATTGGTACGGCGGATTTTGGAGGAAAACCCTACAGCCTTGCGAAGCCATCTCCATTCACCATGAAAAACTACACCCTGTCTTTAAAGGAGAAACTCCCCAGAAAACCAGAATTCACATTTACACTCGAGGTGACACATCACGGGCCATCGGAGATCTCAACTCCCTCTGCATTCTACGAGATTGGTTCAACTGAAGAGGAATGGAAAGACGAGGAGGCTGCGTCAATAGTGGCAGAGTCACTGCTTGATGCTTTGAAGGATAAAAGGAAAGGATGGAAGGTGGCTGTTGGAGTGGGAGGAACTCACTACGCACCAAGGCAGACAGAAATTATGCTCAATACCGTGTTCACCTTTGGCCACAACTTTGCAAAGTACACCTTCGAGCAACTGACCGCCGAGTTTCTTGCAAATGCCATCAAAATAAGCGAAGCAGAATTCATAGTTTACGACGAGAAATCAGTAACTTCCAGCGTGAAAAACATGGTATTTGCCGTTGCCGACACTCTGGGAATTGACGTTCTGAAGAGCAAAAAAGTGAAAAAGGACTATGCTCTCAGCCCTTCGTAGGGAGCAGCGAGGATAGCCATCCAACATAATCTGCCACGGATCTCGTCTGGATCCACACCCTTCCGCTCCCGCTAAAATCCACAACCAAACCCTCTCCACTCAGCAGCGTTGCCTTCAAACCACCAGCCTTCGTAACCCTGAAGCTGAGCGAATCCTCAAAAGCCACAATGTGTCCCGTATCAACCCTGAGGGTTCCATCAACCTCTATCTCCTCAATACTGCCAAAGGAAGACAAAAAGAGGTCTCCACTCCCTTCAAGCTTCAGCAGGAAAATACCCTCACCAGAGAAAAACGTTTTTGCTCCTCCCCATTTGGTATCAATACTTACATCAGGACTAGAAGCCAGAAAAGCGCCACTCTGGGCAAAGATTCTGCCATTCAGAGAAAGATGTACGATGTCTCCCTGATACGGAGGTGCCAGACCAATCAGTCCATCTCCTTTAGAGACAAATCTGTTCAGGAACAGAGATTCGCCACCAAGAAGGGATCGTTTCAAACCTCCAAGCAAACCCCCTTTCATCTCCGTCTTTAACTCCACGTTTTTCATGTAAACCATCGCACCAGTCTCCGCTACAACCTCCTCACCGTTTTTGAGCTTCAGCTCCACCAAGCTGTAACTCGGTCTACCAACAATTCTGTACTCCATAAACCCAACCGGATTGAAAATTTTTAAATGTGTCTGTTTGTACTCACACCTATGCTACTCGAACACGAATCCAAAGAACTCCTGGAAAAATACGGGATAAAAACCGCAAGATGCATTTTCGCTCAATCAGAGGATGAGGCAATTGCCGCTGCGAGGAAGATCGGATTTCCCGTTGTG